>JADGNT010000206.1 GCA_017883345.1 Candidatus Solibacter sp.
GGATTCGCACCAGCTTTCCAGCGTGCCGATCTCCGTCAGGCGCGCGCCCAGCTTCACCGGAATCAGGCGCTCCTCCACCTTCTTGCCGAAGCGGATCACGGCATGCAGCGGCGCGTGCATGTGCAGGCCGGCATCGGCGGCGTCGAATTCCAGAACCTGGCCGAGAACGTCGCCGGTGCGCGTCAGAGAGCTGTACAGGCGGAAGGAGACGGGCCGGTTGGCCACCAGTTGCAGCGCGTCGTTATCGATCTCCAGCGCCGTGCCTTCCTCGGCGCCGCGCGGTACCAGGCACACCGCCGGGAACTTGCCCTCGCGCGGCTCGCCCAGCCCGATGTAGTACGTCCGCGGCAGGCCGCCGCGCACCAGCACGCCACTGCCGGTGGAGCGCGCGTAGGAGTAGTAAGCCGCGCCCCGCGCCACCGCCAGATCGAGATCCGTGTTCTCGAAGATCTCCGGGCGCCGTCCGTACCAGTGGCCCACCACATCGGCCACGCGCTCGCGCAGAATCTCCGGGATGAAGAATCCGCCGTTGAAGAGAATCGCGTCCGGCGTCTGTCCCGTGGGCTCCAGGAATTGGTTGAGGTGGCGCGTCACCGCCGGGTCGGCGACGTAGGGCAGGCCGAGCTCGCGGAAGAGGCTGCGCTTTTCCTCCTTCGGCAGCTCGCCGCGCTCGCTCATCGGCAGGAAGCCCTCTAGCGCCAGCTCCAGCGCCTCCTCGCGCAGGATTTCCGTCTTGAGCGATTTGCCGATCAGCGACGAGCCGCTGCCCAGCACCGTAATCTCCACAGACTTCAGATGCGCATCGTTGAGCAGCTTCTCCTTGGCGGCGGAGCACTGGCGCCGCAGACCGCTGCGCTGGCGGATGGAGAGCGGCACGCCGAGCTTGCTTTCCACCAGCCAGGCGAGCGTGAGATCCAGATTATCGCCGCCCAGCAGCAGGTGTTTGCCCACCGCGGTGCGCGTGAAGTTGACCAGGTCTCCCTCGCGCGACACGCGGATCAGGCTGAAATCGCTGGTGCCGCCGCCGACGTCGCAGACCAGCACGATTTGGCCATCGAACAGCTTCTTGCGCGATGTGGCGAGGTTATTGGCGATCCAGGAATAGAACGCCGCCGCCGGCTCTTCGAGCAGCGTGAGCTTTTCCAGACCGGCATCGCGCGCCGCCATCACGGTGAGTTCGCGCGCCTCTTCGTCGAACGACGCGGGGACGGTGAGCACGATCTCCTGTTCGGCGAGCGGCGTGCCCTTGGCCTTGTCCCACTCCTCGCGGAATTTGGCGAGGATGCGCGCCGAGACTTCCACGGGCGAGAGCACGCGCCCGGTCTCCTGCGAATCCCAGGGGAGAATTTTGGCGGTGCGATCGACATCGGGATTGGAGAGCCACGATTTGGCCGAGTGCACCAGACGCGTAGGCACCAGCGCTCCCTGCTCGCGGGCGTAAACGCCGACGGGCTGGCCATCCTCCAAATAGAGGAAGGAGGGCAGGGTGCGGCGCGCTTCGACGCGTCCCGCGGCGACGAGCTGGGGCGTCTCGAAAATGTGCAGCGGCGGAAAGTCGCGATCTTCCGCTTCGCGTTCGTCGATGTATGCCAGGGCGGAATTGGTGGTGCCCAGGTCGATGCCGATTTTCATGCTAGTTCCAGCTTACGTGAGGCGCGGGGGGAGATGCTATGCGGATGGCATACTGAGAAGTGGATAGCCCATGTTGGCACTCAGCAACTGGATCACCATCGAGCCGGGCAAGCGTGGCGGCAAGCCCTGCATACCAAGCCTCCGGATTACTGTCTGGGACGTTCCCGGCTGGCTCGGCGCCGGCACGACCGAGGAGCAAACAACCCGCTGTTTCGTGGGATTCAGAAACGTCGGCTATGTAACACACGCTTCGGACTCGCCCCTCACGAGAAAGCTAGGCAAGTATTTGTCTTGCGGGTACGCTTCGAGGATCTCCAGCGTTGCCATCGCTTTGCGAATCATCCCGGCCGTTAGCGCGCGCTGCTGAAGCCGCATTGTCACGTGATACGTCCAGCGGACGCACCCGTTGCTGAGGCAGTCCTTGATGAACCCAAGTGGCGCATCCGGCAATTGAGCCCTTGGCAAATTCGATTATAGAACGTCAGCCGGAGCCGCCGCCCGGAGCGTTGGACCGATCAGCCGATTCCGCGTACTGGGGCTCCCCGCATCTGAACTGACGTGACCGGCGTGTCACAGGAGCAGTTCCAACTCGCCAGATCGGCACTCCTAGCCGGCGACGTGACCGGAACACCATGATAAGATAACCGGTTATGTCAAAACGGGCGCTGATTACGGGAATCACCGGGCAGGACGGATCCTATCTCGCGGAGCTGTTGCTATCGAAAGGATACGAGGTCCATGGCATCGTTCGCCGAGTGGCCCTGGAAGACCCGGAGAATCGTCTCAAACGGCTGGAAACGGTCCGGTCGAAGCTTCATCTGCACGCTGCGTCTTTAGAGAGCTACGCAAGCCTGCATCAGGTGGTGCAGAAATCGAGGCCGGACGAGTGCTACCACCTGGCGGCGCAGAGCTTTGTCAGCTACTCGTTCGACGACGAGTTTTCGACGCTGCAAACCAATATCAACGGAACGCACTATGTTCTGGCTGTGCTGAAGAACCTGGTGCCGGAGTGCCGGTTCTACTTCGCCGGGTCTAGCGAAATGTTTGGCAAAGCCGACGAGGTGCCGCAGACCGAGCACACGCGCTTTCATCCGCGCTCGACGTATGGCATCAGCAAAGTGGCGGGCTTCGAGCTGACGCGTAACTACCGCGAAGCGTATCGAATGCACGCCAGTAGCGGCATTCTGTTCAATCACGAGTCGCCCAGGCGGGGCTTCGAATTCGTGACACGAAAGATCACGTCCGCCGCGGCGCGTATCGTAGCCGGGAAATCGACCGAACTGCGGCTTGGAAATCTCGACGCGAAACGCGATTGGGGGCATGCCCGCGAATACGTGGAAGCGATGTGGCGGATGCTCCAGCAGTCGTCACCCGATGACTTTGTCGTGGCCACCGGCGAGATGCACTCGGTGCGGGAATTCGCAGATCTGGCGTTCCGAATCGTAGGGTTGGACTACCAAAAGTACGTAGCGATCGATGAGGAGTTATATCGCCCTTCCGAGGTCAACCTCTTGTTGGGTGACGCTTCGAAAGCCCAACGCATTCTTGGATGGAAGCACCAGGTGGGCTTTGCCGAGCTGGTTCGCGAAATGGTGGTGAACGACTGCCGTGCACTGGGTCTCACGGGGATCGCCGCGTCATCGGATGCCGAACTCCCGCCGCGGTGAACGCCCTGGACACCCGTCCTCCCCCGAAACCCTTTGTAATGTTTTTGTCGCCACCCCCCGATTGCCGTACGGCCGCGCCGAATCCTGCTAATTTAGAAGAGAAAGCTGTCGATTTATCCGTTTCCTAGTCATGATTCAAACGCATCCCAAAGGAACCCAGGCCCGGATCCTGCTCTCCTCCGTCTTCGGCCCGTACGCGCAGGATGATGCCTACGGCAGCCGCGCCATCAACCCGATGGAGCTCTATCACAACCAGGTAACGCGCGGCCAGGGCTCGTTCTCCCTGCGCAGTTTCCACCGTTCCTGGGGCATCCTCATGATCCAGGGGAACATCTCCGCCCCCTGCGCCGTCCTGGACTTCCCCACGCGCGAGGCCTTTGCCCGCGAACTCACCGCCCACCACTATGACATCGTCGGCATCTCGTCGATCATCGTCAACGTCGGCAAAGCCCGCGAGATGTGCCGCATGGTGCGCGAACTCTCCCCGGGCACCACGCTCATCGTGGGCGGCCACATCGCCGCCATCCCCGGGGTGGAGGAAATGCTGGATGCCGACCACATTGTCAAAGGCGACGGCATCGCCTGGATGCGCCAATACCTCGGCGAAGAAGTCGACGCCCCCATCCACCACCCCGATTTCTCCTCCGCATTCGATTTCCGCGTGCTGGGCGTCAAAGTCCCCGAAGCCGCCGACACCGCCTCCGCCACCATCATTTCCTCGGTCGGCTGTCCCATGGGGTGCAATTTCTGCACCACCAGCGCCTTCTTCGGCGGCAAGGGCAAAATCCTTAACTTCTATGAGACCGGCGAGCAGCTCTTCCGCCTCATGGAACACGCGGAAAAAACGCGCAACAAGCGCTCTTTCTTCATCATGGACGAGAACTTCCTCCTCCAGAAGCGCCGCGTCATGGAACTGCTGGCCCTCATGAAAGCCGCCGGCAAGAGCTGGACGTTCAACATTTTCTCTTCCGCCAACGCCATCGCCAAGTACACCTATGACGAGCTGGTAGAGATCGGCATCGCCACCATCTGGCTGGGCCTCGAATCCCCGCGCTCCAACTACTCCAAGCTGGATGGCGCCGACACCATGAAGCTCACCCGCGAACTGCGCGAGCACGGCATCGTGCTGCTCGGCTCCACCATCATCGGCCTGGAACATCACACGCCGGAGAATATCAACCAAGAGATCGAGCACGCCATCGCGCACGAGACCGATCTGCACCAGTTCATGCTCTACACCCCGGTCCCCGGCACGCCGCTCTATTTCGAGATGGCCGCGCAGGGGCGCCTGCTCGATGTGGACCTGGCCGACATCCACGGCCAGCACGCCTTCAACTTCCAACACGCCGCCATCTCGCGCGAGCAATCCACGCGAACGCTAGCTTGGGCGTTTCACCGCGATTTCGAACGCAACGGCCCCAGCCTCTTCCGCATCTGCCGCACCACCTTCGCCGGCTACATGCGCTACAAGAACCACCCGGACCCCCGCATCCGCGAGCGCTGGCAGCGCGAAACCCGCACCCTGCGCCACGGCTGGGTCGCGATGCTGTGGGCCATGGAGCACCGTCTCACCACATCGAACCCCGCCGTATCCGCCCGGATTCGCGCGCTACGCAAGGAGATGGAACAAGAATTCGGCCTGATCGCCGTAGCCGCGGGCAAGCTGCTCGGCCCCGTCCTGTGGTGGACCAGCCGCCGCGAAGACAAGCGTCTCGCCGCCGGCCAATGCTACGAGCCCGCCACCATCATCGACCGCCGCAACTGGGTCGAAGGACCGGCCCGGTCCGCACCCGCACGCGCGGTAGACAAGGTGCGCCGCCTGGCGCCTGACCTGATCACCTTGGAGCCAGGTAATAATCCCAGTTGTGATTAGGCGCGGGTAGTGCGGGGCATTGCGGCAAAGCGGTGAGTAGCGATCGTTCAATGGACGTTTCCGTACGTATCGTATAGTCGTATGGTTTGTGCCGGGGTGCGTGGGCGCAACGCAAATATTGCAGCAAAGAATCCCGGAACGCAGCCGTACAATAAGGGAATAGGCAGCCTCTGAGTTCGGCGTGTGATCCGCACCCGGTCTTGTGAGGTGTCGCGCGTAAGGTAGGCGCCCCATCATGGAAGATGCTGCGGGGGTTGCGCCAGCCATAGAGGATAGCTGGCTCGTCTGGGAAGTCCAGGGCAAGCCTGTATCCGTCCGGCTGAGCAGGGATGTCGCAGGCCGCCTCAGAATGGCGGTTTGGGAAGGGTTTAAGGCGCTTCCCCGGCGGGGTCTGGAAACCGGCGGCCTTCTCATCGGCACCACGAGAGAGAAGGGCAACCAGGTTGTCGTCGAGGTAGACGATTTCGAACCCGTGGAGACCGAGCACGCAAGCGGACCGTCGTATGTGCTCTCGGATGCGGAACTCCGCCTGCTGGAGGCGAGAATTGCGGCTCGCGAGGATCCCGAAAGCCCCTCGATTGTTGGTTTCTATCGTAGTCACACGCGCAGTAACTTTGCCATCACGGAGGGAGATGCTTCCCTGTTTTCCCGCTATTTTCCCGCGGCGTGTCATGTTTTCCTGCTGATCAAGTCCAATGATGACGGCCCTCCCACGGCCGGCTTTATCATCCGGGAAGGGGGGCAAGTCCTTTCCGACAGCCCTTACGCTGAATTCCCTCTTCCCCTGACCACCGTAATGGCAACGGCTCGCGAAACCCGTGTCCCGGCTTTGCACACTTCGCAGGCGCCACCAAGAGTGGCCCCGATCGTTCCACCGCCGGCGCCGCGGCGGACCACCTGGATGGTGAGGCGGCCGGTCTGGCTGGCAACCGCGGCGGCGGTGGCCCTGTGCGTCGCCCTTTCCATTGGAATTCGAAAGGGCAGTCCCGGTTCGATACCGGCCAAGCCCGGTCTGTCGCTTGCCTTGAATGTCACCAACGCCGGCAACAGTCTGCGGTTGTCCTGGGACCGGCAATCGTCGGGCCATGCCGGCAACGCGGTCCTGTGGATCAAAGACGGGCAACAGGAGCAGAGGTTCGAACTCGATTCGAAGCAGTTGAGCGAAGGCAGCGTGACGTACTGGCCCAGGAACAGCGACGTGAACTTTCGCCTTGAGTTGCTTTCCCCCGGCGCCAACGTGACCGAATCCGTACGAGCGATTGGAGGACCGTCCAGAGCGCTGGTTGTCGTTCCGGCGCCCACGGCGGTTGCTGTCGAATCGCCCACTGCGCCTGCTGTCCAAGCGCCCGCGGTGGCTGCTGTCAAAGCATCCCCTGGGACGGTGCGCTCCCGGAACCAGATCGGAGCGGCCTCACGGCGGCATTCCCGCGCTTTTGTGTTGCCGCAGCCTAAACCTGGTCCGGCCACTGTCACTCCGGCCTCCATACCCGATCCTCCAACAACCCAGCCAGTGGTTGCGCTGCCGCTGGAACACAGGAAGGACTTCCTCAATCTCATAATGCCAGCCAATAGGCCGGGCACTGGCGATGGCGCGGATTCGTCTCTCCGGGTCAGTGTTGAGCCTGTGTCAGGTTCACGCCGGAGCATTCCTCTGATTGGGAAGCGCTACCCACGTGCGGATTACGTCCCCCCTGCCCCACTCCGCAACCCGGGCCTTCCCAGTCCTCCGCATCGCAACGTTGCGCGAGCCGTCAACATCAACGTCAAGGTTTACGTCAATCCTGCGGGCAAGGTCGACTACTCGGAAGTGCTCTCGAAGGTGGCGGAAACAGACCGCGATCTCGCCGCTTTCGCGATGTTCGCAGCGCGACGATGGGAGTTTGTTCCAGCCCGCGACGCAGACGGCACCGTGCCGGGTGAGGTGATTCTTCACTATCAGTTCGGTCCTGGGACGCGCACGGCCGGCGATCAGGCTCTGGTAGCGCGTTGACCGGTGAGCACACCGGTTTTCCACCGATTCCTCCCATCCAGCTCCGATAGTCTCAAATGGCCTACCACGTGCTTGTTCTCACCCTGACTTACTTCAGGAGGGCCCCCATGGCCAAAGGCCAAGTTGCTATCACCGTCGAGCGCTGTAAGGGTTGCGGATTCTGTGTGGAATTCTGCCCCACTCACGTCCTCGCGCTCTCATCCGCTTTTAATTCAAAGGGTTATCATCCACCCCACGTCGTCTCAGGCGAGAAGTGCTCCGGCTGCGACCTCTGCGGAATGTACTGTCCCGATTTCGCTATCTTCGGAGCTCGTAATGCACGCTGACCCCAAAGGTGTTCTCACAGGTGTCCATTTTCTCGACGGCGACCACGCCTGTTGTGAGGGAACACTCGCAGCCGGTGCGCGATTTGCCGCAGGTTATCCCATTACTCCCTCCACCGAAGTCGTCGAACGCTTCGCCTGGAGAATTCCTACCATAGGCGGCATCTTCATTCAAATGGAGGACGAACTCGCCGCTTCCATCGCCATTCAAGGCGCGGTTTGGGGCGGCGCCAAGGCCTTCACCGTCACCTCCGGCCCCGGCTTCTCCCTCATGATGGAGCACATCGGCTACGCCGCCATTACCGAGACCCCCTGCGTCTTCGTCAACGTGCAGCGCGGCGGACCCTCCACCGGACTCCCCACCCTGCCCGCCCAGGCCGACATGATGCAGGCCAGGTGGGGGTCC
>JADGNT010000207.1 GCA_017883345.1 Candidatus Solibacter sp.
CACGGCTTAGATCGGGGCGGCTGGCTTCGCGGGCGGCTTCGATCTGCTCGTGGGTCCGTACGTCGGGCTCCGAGGTCTTCACATTCTCCCGGGCGCGGGACACCTGACGTTTGTGACGCTTGGCGAGTCTCTTGTCCATAACTCTAGATTACACCCGCGGTAAGCTGGAGCCACTATGCCGCGGTCGTGGATTTTGATATTTGCCGCCACGCTGGCCTACGGGCAGGCTGTGGTGATCCGCACCTCGACTCTGCTGGACGGCAAGGGACATGTCCTGAAGAATACGGATCTGGTGATCGAAGGCGGACGGATCACGCGCATGGGCGCTGCGCAGGGGAAGCCGTCGATCGATTTGACGGGCATGACGGTAATGCCGGGTTGGATCGATACGCACGTCCATGCCACGTGGTATTTCAATCGGGACGGACGACTGGAGCAGGGCGGGCGCGGAGCGAAATCGACGCCGCAGCAGGCGGCGCTATCCGCGGCGGCCAATCTCTACGCCACGCTGATGGGCGGGTTCACCACGGTGCAGAGCGTGGGGGCGGAACTGGACGCCGATCTGCGCGCCCAGATCGCGGCGGGCGCCATCGCGGGACCGCGGCTGCTCACGTCGCTGCGCTCGGTGAATGAGAACACGGGCGATGCCGCGCGAATCCGCGAGTACGTGCGCAAGATGAAAGCCGACGGCGCGGACGTGGTCAAGCTGTTCGCCACGGCGAGCATCCGCGACGGCGGCAAGATGACGATGACGCCGGAGCAGATTACCGCGGCGTGCGGGGAGGCCACGGCGCAGGGCCTGCGGTCGGTGGTCCACGCACATTCCTCGGATGGGGCGCGGGCGGCGGTGATGGCGGGGTGTACGGCGATCGAGCACGGCACGTTTCTGGACGACGCCACGCTGGAACTGATGGCTCGGCGCGGCGTCTATTTCGACCCGAACTTCCTGGTGCTGCACAATTACCTGGACAACAAGCCCAAATTCCTGGGGATCGGCAACTACAACGAGGAAGGGTTTCTGGCCATGGAGAAGGGGCTGCCGCTGGTGGCGGAGGTGCTGAAGCGCGCGCGGGCGCATCGCGTGAAGGTGGTCCTGGGCA
This sequence comes from Candidatus Solibacter sp., assembly GCA_017883345.1. Taxonomy (GTDB): domain Bacteria; phylum Acidobacteriota; class Terriglobia; order Bryobacterales; family Bryobacteraceae; genus Solibacter. Next base: position 1,101 of record JADGNT010000207.1, read on the forward strand.
CGGATGGCGTGGCGGGCGCGCACGGGCGGAACGCGGAAGAGTTCATCTACCGGGTGAAGGAAGGCGGCGACCGGCCAATGGACGCGCTGACGAGCGGAGCGAGTGTAGCGGCGGAATCGCTGGGAATGGCGGACCGGATCGGCGCGATCGCCGAGGGCATGCAGGCCGACCTGGTGGCGGTCGATGGCGATCCCCTGGCCGACATCACGGCGGTGCGCCGCGTGGCGTTCGTCATGAAGAGCGGGAAGATTTACAGGTACGGGAGGTAGGGCTGGCTAGCTTGGTGGGGCAAGCTTCAACTTGCCACTGGAGTTTCTACATTTGGCAAGGGTTCGCGCCAACGTGGGACAGACGCTTTCGTCTGTCAATCGCGGAGTCTCAGTGGTTTTTTCACAGCTTCTTAGGCAGCGGTTTCCCGATATGGCGTCCCTCAGTGCGTCATGGAGTAGATCAGGTAATTGAGGCCGTAGCGGTAGGCCAGTGTGGTCATAGCTTCGGGGTAATCGGGGGAATCGGCGTACTCCCAGGCATCGCCGACGTCGGTATTGAAATTGACGGCGACCAGCATGCGGTTGCGGTCGTCGAAGATGGCGCGCCAGGCGGGGGCGGTGCCCGCGGGCTGCTGCACGGTGATGGCGCCGCCCGGGCCGCGGCGCAAATGGCGCGTGCCGGGGATCCAGGTGAGGTCCTTCTCCTCGATATCGTAGAGCACGTGCAGCACGGCATCGCTGTGCGCCAGATCCACGATGGGGCGGTTGGGGAGCACGCGATCCATGGTCAGGCGGAAGATCTCCCATTGCTCCGGTCCCCAGAAGTCGTCGACCACCAGGTAGCCGCCGCGCAGCAGGAATTCGCGCAGACATTTGGTTTCGGCATCGCTCAATCCCCACCATCCGGTCTGCGTGGCATAGATCCAGGGATAGTCGAAAAGCTGGGGATCGGTGAGCCGCAGGTGGCGCGGATCGCCGGTGTGTATGCGGGTGAGGCGCTGGACGCCCATGGAGAAGTGCTCGTCAGCGTCGGGCCAATCCACGATCCACCAACCCTCTCCGGTGGCGCCTCGCGAGGCGAATCCGAAGCGGCGGTGGAATTGCGGCAGATCGGTGTACTCGGTGCGGATGAAATGGAATTCGGCGCCGGTGGGAAATTCGGGGCGCGGACCTTCGTCGCCGTGGCGTATGCCGCCGCCGAATCCGCCGCCGAATCGCTGGGCGAGCGCCGCAACAGCAGCCAGGGCCGCGAGCAGGACGGCTGCCGATATCACGCCGGGACGCGCCCTCATAAGATTCCCTACATTGTAGCGTCCCGGTGGTACCGTAGAGCGGGCGTTTCGCCTGCCATGCCGGTATTCGTACCGGCATTCTTCGAAGAACGTCGGCAAGGACGCCGACGTGGCAGCCTGAAAGGCTACGCTACGACATAGGATCAGGTCAGGTCGAGACCGTCGATTGTGCCGGTGGAATCGCCGAAGTGCTCGGTGTGTACGCCCATGCGATCCATCATACCGAGGTAGAGATTGCACATGGGAGTTTCCTTGCGATAGACCACGCGGCGGCCGGTCTTGATGGTCTTGCCGGCGCGGCCGGCAATCAGCGTGGGAAGGTCTTCGTGCAAGTGCCGGTTGCCATCGGAGAGGCCGGCGCCGTAGACGATCATGCAGTTATCCAGCAGCGTGCCGTCGCCTTCCTTGATCGACTTCAGCTTCTCCACCCAGGCGGCGAACTGGAGCATGTGATAGCAGTTGATCCGCGCCACCTTTTCCATCAAATCGGGCTGATTGCGATGGTGGGTGAGCGGATGGTGGCCGTCGGGGATGCCGATCTCGCGGTAGGCGCGCGAGGTGCCTTCGTGGGTGACCAGGAACGTCATGACGCGCGTCAGGTCGGCCTGAAACGCGATGGTCATCATATCGGTCATGAGCTTGAAATGCTCGGCGAAATCGGCCGGCACCCCGTAGGGCTTCGCCATGTGCGGATCGATCCGCGCGTTGTCCGTCTCCGCCTTTTCGAGCTGCCGCTCGACTTCGCGAATGGAGGAAAGGTACTCGTCGAGTTTGCGGCGATCCGTGGGACCGAGGCCGCTTTCGAGCTTTTTGGTATCTTCGGTGACGAAATCCAGGATGCTGCGCCGGTACTTGGCCTCGCGCACGCGGGCTTCGGGACTGAGCACCACGCCGTTGCCGAAGAGGCGTTCGAAAAGCGCGCGCGGGTCGAGCACGGGCGGCAGCGGCTGGGTCTCGCTGCGCCAGGCCAGGTTGTTGGTGTACGCGCAGGAGTAGCCGGAATCGCAATCGCCCGATTGGCGCGCGTCCTCCAGACCGATTTCGAGCGACGGGAAACGCATCTGCCCGCCCACCTGCCGGGCGACGATCTGATCCATGGAAACGCCGGCCTTGATGTCCACGGTGCTCTTCTTCACCTGGATGCCGGTGAGGTAGCTGCCGCAGCAGCGCCCATGATCGCCGGCGCCATCGAGCAGCGCGCGCCCGGTGTTGTGGGTCAGGTTGCCGAGCAGGAGGATGTCGTCCTTGAACGGCTCCAGCGGCTTGAGGATGCGCGGCAGTTCGGCGAGCTTGCCCTCGTACTCCGGATTCCAGTGGCGCATGTCGATGCCGTTGGGCACGTAGACAAACGCCATGCGGACCGGCGGAGTGCCGGTACGCGGCGCGGCGAAAGCGGGCACCATGGCATCCAGGAACGGCAGGGCGACGGCGGTGCCGATGCCGGTACCAACGCCGCGCAGAAAAGCGCGCCGAGGAAGCGATTTGCGAGTCATCATGGCTGTTGTTCCCCTCTTCGCGATTGAAACGGCAGACTGCGCACAATCTGGTAGATCAACGACTGGAACCCGTACCCGTTGGCGGCCAGTTTGCGGTCGATATCGTCCACCGTACGCCGGTCATAGGAGCCCAGCCCTCTGCCTAGAGAGTATGTCAACATCTTCTCCACGATGCAACGCGAGAACTGGGGCAACTGGGTCTTGAGGACGGCGCGCATTTCGGCGGGGGTGGAGAAGCTGTTGCCATTGGGCAGGACGCCCGAGGAATCGACGGGGAATTTCCCGTCCATGGTGCGCCACTTGCCGATGCCGTCATAGTTCTCCAGACCGAAGCCCAGCGGGTCCATCTTGTTGTGGCAGGAGGCGCACATGGCGTCGGCGCGGTGTATCTCCATCTGCTGGCGGAGGGAGGCGGTGGCGCCGACGGCGGCTTCGTCGAGCGGCGGAACGTCGGGCGGCGGCGGGGGCGGCGGGCTGCCCAGAATGTTGTTCAGGATGTACTTTCCGCGGATCACAACAGAGGTGCGCGTGGGGTAGCTGGAGACGGTGAGCACGCTGGCGTGGCTCAGGATGCCGCCGCGCTGGGCGGTGGCGAGATCGACCCTGCGGAAGTCCGGCCCCTTGACGCCGTCGATGCCGTAGTGTTTGGCCAGGCGCTCATTGAGGAAAGTGTAGCGGGCGTCGAGAAACTCGCCGAGGGGGCGGTTCTCACGCAGCATGGAGTCGAAGAAGAGGCGCGTCTCCTGCTTCATGGCGTCGCGCAGTTCGGGGCTCCAGTCGGGGAACCTTTGAGGATCGGGTTTGACCACGTCGAGGTTGCGCAGTTCCAGCCACTGGCCGGCGAAGTTATCGGCGAGCGCGGAGGAGCGCGGGTCGGCCAGCATGCGCTTCACCTGGGCATCGAGCGTGGCGGGGGTGCGGAGTTTACCGGCCTCGGCGAGCGCGAGCAGTTCGTCGTCCGGCATCCCACTCCACAGGAAGTAGCTGAGGCGCGATGCCAGCTCGATATCGGTGACGGCGTGCGCGGTGGCGGCGTCGAGCGGGTTGGCATCGTGTTCGATGCGGAAGAGGAAATGGGGGGACACCAGCATCGCCTGGAGCGCCAGTTGAATTCCCTGTTCGGTGGATTGCCCGTTGGACTTCGCCAGGGCGACGAACTTGAGGAGCGATGCGGTTTCGGCCTTGGTGACCGGGCGGCGCCAGGCATGATGCGCCAGGTTGGAGACGATCTTTTCGACGCAGACGGCGCCGGAATTCGGATCGCAGATGAAGACCTTGGCTCGGCTGGGTGGCGCGGTCTTGGGAGCGTAGGGGCCGATGAAGGCGATGGAATCGACGAACTTGTTTCTTTTACGATCGTAGGCGTCCTTGGCGTTGAGGCCCTTGACGAACTCGTCGTCGAGGAAGGCGGCGCGGAAGACGTGATCGCCCTCGGGGAGGAAGAGGCGCATCTGCTCTTCGGAGTAGGGCTCGAAGTAGACCAGCTTGGAGGGCTTGGTCTCGACGGGCATGGAGTTGAGCAGCTTGCCGTCCATCCAGAAAGCCAGCATCACCGGCTTGGCGCCGGCGGCGCGTTCACCTTGCAGACCGAAGCGAACGATGTAAACGCCATCAAACTCGATGCGGCCATTGGCCTCGATGGTGCTGAAATCGACGCGGCGGATTTTCTTGTCTTTGTTGGCGTACTGGGCTTCGAGCGGTTTGGGGAGTGGGTCGGCGGCGATGGCGCGCGAAGCGATCTGGCCGGCGGCGGCGAGGTAGCGATCCATCAGGACGGGCGAGATGGTGAGGACGTCGCCGATGTTGTCGAAGCCGTTGCCGAGGTCGTCGGTGGGGAAGCTTTGCTCGGCGCGGAATTCGACGGCGAGGAGATCGCGGATGGTATTGGAGTACTCGGCGCGATTGAGGCGGCGGGCGGTGACGCGTCCGGGATCGGGCTTGAGGTTACGGTCGGCCTTTGCGAACTCGTCCCCGAGGTACTGGATGACGGCATCCAGTTGCGCGGGGCGCGGAATGCCTTTGGGGGGCATCTCGCCGGAGCGGATCTTGCGCAGGATGATGTCCCAGCCATCGCGGCTCGTGGTCAGCGATGCGGCCTGGGTGAAGGGCGCGATGTTCACCCCGCCAGAGGCGAGGGTTTGGTTGTGACAGGGGGTGCAGGTTCGGGTGAGGACGAGCGCGACGGTCTTTTCAAACGTGGGCGTGTCGGCGGCCGGAAGGGCAGCGCAGACGGACAGAAATAGAGCGACGTTGCGGAATCCCCAACCCATTTGTGAAAAACCCTCTGTACAGATAACGCCAAGTACTGAGGAAATGTTACCGCAATCGAAAGGAAGGGCACAAGAGAGTGTGGAGAAAGACCACAAAGCGGGACAAAAATGTCTCACTTTGGACGTGCTGTTCATAATGGAATCAATAAGTTAGGAAGAAAAGACGGGACAAACATGTCCGGCGGTGGGGTTTCTTTCGGGGACACGTCCGAGTTGCGAAGCGGATGCACAAGGCGGACACACAACTCCGCCCTAATTCGATAGTGCGGGAGGGTGGCGGAGGTTCTCAGGAGAATTTTGTAGGTGGTTCTCAACTGCGTTCGGGCGCGGCCAGGTCGGCGGCGATCTGGGCGAATTGATCGAGGGCAGCCTGCAGGTCTTCGATGATCTCAGCCGCAAGAATGGCGGGGTCCGGGAGATCGGAGGAATCGCCGAGGCTGTCATCGCGCAGCCAGAAGATGTCGAGGTTGGCTTTGTCGCGCTTGATGAGGTCTTCATACGAGAAGGATCGGAAGCGCTCGGATTCGGTCCGCTGGTGGCGGTTATCCGGGTTGTAGGCGCGGACGAAATCGTCCAGGTCGGCACGGGCGAGGGTGTTGGTCTTCAGGGTGAAGTGCTGGTTGGTGCGGAGATCGTAGATCCACAGGGTACGCGTCCAAGGCCTCTCGTTGGCCGGCTTGCGGTCGAAGAAAAGCACGTTGGCCTTGACGCCCTGGGCGTAGAAGATGCCGGTGGGCAGGCGCAGCAGGGTGTGGACGTCGCAATCGTGGAGCAGGCGCTTGCGGATGGTTTCGCCGGCGCCGCCTTCAAACAGGACGTTATCGGGCAGGACGATGGCGGCGCGGCCATTGATCTTGAGCAGGCTGCGGACGTGTTGTAGGAAGTTGAGCTGTTTGTTGCCGGTAGTGGCCCAGAAATCGTCGCGCAGAATCTCTTTGCGCTCCTTCACCTCGTCGCCTTCCTGGTTGATGATGGTGACGCTGGACTTCTTTCCGAAGGGCGGATTGGTCAGCACCATGTCGTAGTTGACGGAGGGCTTGGCGGCGAGAGAGTCCTTGCCGGCGGCGATATTCTTTTCGTTGCCCAAGCCGTGGAGGAGCAGGTTCATGGCGCAGAGACGCGCGGTGGACGCGACCAGTTCGACGGCGTAGAGCGCGTTGGTTTCCAGATGGCGTTTCTGGGCGCGATCGAGTTTGTGATCCTTCAGGATGTGGGTGGCGGCGGAGAGCAGGAAGCCGCCGGTGCCGGCCGCCGGATCGATGATGGTGGTCTCCGGTTGGGGGCGCATGACTTCGACGATGGCATCGATCAGGACGCGGGGAGTGAAGTACTGGCCGGCGCCGGACTTGGTGTCCTGGGCGTTCTTTTCGAGCAGGCCCTCGTAGATGTCGCCCTTCACGTCGGCGCTGAGCGCGCTCCAGGGTTCTTTGTCGATGAGATCGACGATGAGGCGGCGCAGGTGGGCGGGGTTCTGGATTTTGTTCTGGGCTTTGCGGAAGATGATGCCGAGGATGCCCGGTTCCTTGCCGAGATTTTCAAGGGTGTTGCGGTAGTGGCGTTCGAGCGGGATGCCGTCCACTTCCATGAGGCTGGCCCAGTTGTAGTCCTCGGGGATGGTGGACTTGTGGTTGTAGGGCGGACGGGTGCGCTCGTAGTCCATTTTGAGGAAGAGGAGATAGGTGAGCTGCTCGACGTAATCGCCGTAGGAGACGCCGTCATCGCG
>JADGNT010000208.1 GCA_017883345.1 Candidatus Solibacter sp.
TCACAACGCCACCACGCCCGTCGATCCGGAAGTTCTCGAGACGGCGGTGTCGTGCCTCGGACAAGTGTATGGTAACGCGTCCAGCATCCACCATTTCGGGCAGGCCGCGAAGCAGCGTTTGGAAGCCGCGCGCCGCCAGGTGGCCACGCTGATCAACGCGTCGGCGGCCGAGATCGTCTTCACCGGCGGCGGCACCGAGGCCAACAATCTCGCCATTCTTGGCCTGACGCGCGCCTCGACGGCCGCGCCCAAGCACGTCATCACCTGCGCCATCGAGCACCCGGCGGTGCTCGCGCCCGCCAAGCAATTGGGCATCGAAGGCGTGGACGTCACCTGCCTGCGGGTCGGGTCGAGCGGCATCGTCAGTCCGGAAGACATCCGGCGCGCCGTGCGCCCAGAGACCGTGCTGGTCAGTATCATGCACGCCAATAACGAACTCGGCACGCTGCAGCCCATCGCGGAAATCGCGCAGATCGCGCACCAGGCCGGCGCGGCGCTGCACGTGGATGGCGTGCAGGCGCTGGGCAAAGTGCCGGTGGACGTGGTTGCGCTCGGCGTGGACCTCTACAGCATGAGCGGCCACAAGTTGTATGCGCCCAAGGGCGTGGGCGCGCTCTACGCGCGCAAGGGAACCCGCTTCGCGCCCATCTCCTACGGCGGGCATCACGAGCGCGACCGCCGGCCCGGCACGGAGAACGTCCCGGGAATCGCGGCCTTCGGCGCGGCCGCGGAACTCGCCGGGCGCCGCATGGCCGAGGACACCGAACGCCTCGCCATGCTGCGCGACCGCCTGGAGAACGCCGTGCTCGAACGCATTCCCGGCACGGGCATCAACGGCTCGCGCTGGAATCGCGTGCCCAACACCAGCAATCTTTACTTCGACGGCATCGATGGCGAAGCCATGGTGATCGCGCTCGACCTGCGCGGCTTCGCGGTCTCCACCGGGGCGGCCTGCTCCAGCGGAGCGCTCTCGCCGTCGCACGTGCTGAAGGCCATCGGCCTGAGCGATGACCGCGCGCGCGCCAGCATGCGCTTCTCCCTGGGGCGCGGCAATACGGCCGGGCAGGTGGACGCGCTCATCGAAGCCATCGGCGCCAGCGTGGCGCACTTGCGCAGGATCTCGGTGCATGCCTGAGGACACCGTTTCAGAAGTTCGGTCACGTATTGCCAGACCGCTTGCTAACGCGCGCGGCTCTGATCGGAGCCACGACCGTAAGGGAGTGGTTGTGCCGGAATACGTCACCGTAATTCCGAACGTGAGTACTGAGTTGCCCATCGCAGTCGCCATGAGCGGCGGCGTGGACAGTTCCACGGTCGCCGCCATGCTGGTGCGCCAGGGCCGCACCGTGGTCGGCATGACCATGCAGTTGTGGAATCAGCGGCGGCTGCCGGAACTAGCCTCCGAAGCCGGGGCACCCTCTGGGTCCGGACGCTGCTGTTCCCTGGACGATGTCTACGACGCGCGCCGCGTGGCCGAGCAGATCGGCATTCCCTACTACGTGGTCAACTTCGAGCGGCAGTTCGAAGAGCACGTGGTGAAGCCCTTCGTGGAGGAGTATCTCGCCGGGCGCACCCCCATCCCCTGCACCCTGTGCAACAACTACATCAAGTTCGATCGCTTCCTGGAGATGGCCGATTCGGTGGGCGCGCACTACATGGCCACCGGCCACTACGCGCGCGTGCGCTTCGACGCCGCCACGGGACGCTATCAACTGCTGCGCGCGGTGGACCGTTCCAAGGATCAGACCTACTTTCTCTTTGGCCTGACCCAGGCGCAGTTGGCGCGCACCCTGTTTCCGCTGGGCGAATTGAATAAGCCCGAAGTGCGCGACATCGCCCGCTCCATGGATCTCGCCGTGGCGTCGAAGGGCGACAGCCAGGAGATCTGCTTCGTCCCCAACGGCGACTACGCGGCCTTCATGGATGCCTACCTCAAGGAAAAGGGCGTGGCCGTGGAGCGCACCTCGGGCGAGATCGTGACCACCGAAGGGCGCACGCTCGGCCGCCACGAGGGTGTGCACCGTTTTACGGTCGGGCAGCGCAAGGGGTTGGGTATCGCGACCGGTGAAGCCCTCTACGTGATTGCCACCGATCCGGCCAGCCAGCGCGTCACCGTCGGCGGCAATGACGATCTACAGTGCGCGCGCTTTGTGGCCAAGCAGGTGAATTGGATTTCCATCGCCGGAGTGGACGACGGAGCTACCATGCGGGCGCAGGTCAAGATCCGCAACAAGCACGCCGCCGCGCCCGCCACGCTCTCTGGCACCGGCGATGCGGAACGCGTCGGGGTGCGCTTCGACGACCCGCAGCGGGCCATCACCCCGGGACAGGGGGCGGTCTTCTACGACGGGGAGATCGTGCTCGGCGGCGGCTGGATCGAATAGGATGCCCACATCTCATTTTTGGGTCTACAATAGCGGTCAGGAGGCTCTGCATGTTCGGCATGTTGGCTGTCCTGGTTTATCTGCTGGCGATGGGCATCCCCATCTACCTGTTGTATCGCTTCCACTCGCAATCCTGGTATTGGCATACGCTGTCGGTCCTGGCAGCGATTACCCTGGGGTTTATCCCGATACCCTTCGAATTGCAGAAGCCGGAGTTCGATCTGCTCTTCGGTTTCACATTCATCGTATTGATGATCTGGGGCGCGGGCGGGCTGATTCTGTTCCGCACGCACCACGCGCACGACCAGAAACACGCATAACCACGCTGGCGCGAGCGACTGCGCGGGGCGGGCAATTCCCCCCGTCCCCACTGCGCCCGAACTCGGTGGACCAACCGGACTGCCCGCCGCGACCACGCCAATTCGCGCCATCGGTGTGACCGTTCGGAACAAAATGCCTCGTACCATGGGGCGGACCCCCTGGTTCGCAACCGACGCGCACGCCCGCTCGCGCAGCATGGATGATGCCGATTTCGTTGGCGACAAGCGGGTCCAGGGGGGGATCCGCGCGGACCAGGGGGTTCACCCCACAATTTGTGCAGAATCGCCGCCGGGCTCGGGGCCGGCTACCAGCGGAAGAAGCGGTACGGGTCGTCCCACTCTTCCGGCACGTCCAGGTAGAGCCCGTCCAGCCAGCGCTTCTCGCCCGCACCGGCCGGGTCCGCGAAGCGCGCCACGAGCGGCGTCCCGCGCGCCGCCCCCATGTTCGCCAACAAGCGCGCCGAGAGGCATGCCACCCGCCGGAAGGTGCGCTTGACGTTCATCTTCTCGCCGGAGTAGTCGAATTGCCACGGCGCCAGTTGTGAAAATACGACGTTCGCGCCTTCCGCCCTGGCCAGCACGCCGTTCCCCACCACCGTCGCCCCCGCCGCCACCAGCATGGCGGATGCCGTGTTGTTATAAGACAGCATGACGCCCTTCAGCGGCAGCGCCATCACGAACATGCTGATGGTGTGCTTCCGGCCCGTGCGGCACAACGCCGTGAGGTCGATCTCGCCCGCCGGGTAGCGCATCTCGCCCGCCTTCTTGCCGTCCACGTACACCGCCGCGTAGGAATTCAGGTAGGCGGTACTCAGCTTGATGCGGCGGCCGCTCCACTCCCCCGGCACGGTCACCTCCCGCTGCTGCCATGCCGCCGTCACGCCGGCCAGGTCCTTCTTGGCCCAATCCGGATGCCGGAAAAAGAGCGTCGTGTCCCCCGGCCCCTGGGCCCCGTCTGGCCAGCTTTCCGGCACCCGCAGGTATCCCCAGCCGCCATCCGGCGCCGCGTCCCCCTCGCGGCCGGCGGGTTGCCAGCGCCACAGCCCGTTGATCGAGAGCCGCTCGCGCGTCGCCGTCGATTCGCGGTACGCCTTCGCGAGGTCCCAGACCGCTTTCACGCCTGGCGGCAACTCGCCTCCGGCCGCGGCACGCCCGGCGATTTGCGGCGCCGCCGCGCAGGCCGGCGCTCCCAGGACGAACAAGGCATCTCTTCTGGAAATCTTACGCATGCTCCCCTGAGCGTACCGAACCCTGGCGCCAAGCGGAAGCGCGTCGCCATGTGTGGGGCTGACCCGCCGGTTTCGCCTGCGCTCTTGACTTCCGGCCCGCCTGGCCCGGGTATACAATTGACGCATGCCGCGCTTGACCCGCCGTCAGATCCTGGCCGCCGCGCCGTTTCTCGCCGCTGCCGCTCCCGCCCGCTTGCCGATTCGCAGGGCGGTTGAGTTCAGCATGCTGCCCGGGAAGATTCCCGTCCTCGACCGCTTCCAGATGGCTCGCGACGCGGGCTTCGAGGCCATCGAATGCCCCACCACGCCAGACACCGCCGCGGCCGAGGAGATCCTTGCCGCCTCGCACAAAACCGAACTGCCTATACACTCCGTGATGAATGCGGAGCACTGGCGCAGCCCGCTCTCCTCGGCCGACCCGGCCGTGGTGGAGAAGAGCCTGGACGGCATGCGCACCAGCCTGCGCAACGCCAAACTCTGGGGCGCCGATACCGTGCTGCTGGTCCCCGCCGTGGTCAACCCCGAAACCACCTACGCCCAGGCCTGGGAGCGCAGCCAGCGGCAGATCCGCAAGCTGATCCCGCTCGCCGCGGAAGCCAAGGTCGTCATTGGGATCGAAAACGTCTGGAACAAGTTTCTGCTCAGCCCGCTGGAATTCGCGCGCTACGTCGACGACTTCGCCTCGCCGTGGATCCGCGCCTACTTCGATATCGGCAACGTCGCGATCCAGGCCTATCCGCAGGATTGGATCCGCACGCTCGGCAAGCGCATCGTCAAGTTGCACTTCAAGGATTTCTCGTTCAAGAAGCGCTTGGCCGAGTTCACGCCGCTGCTCGAAGGCGAGATCGATTGGCGCGCGGTCCACGCGGCGCTCGCCGAGATCGGCTATCAAGGAACGGCCACCGTCGAACTCTCCGGAGGCGACGCCGCTTACCTGAAAGAGGTGAACTCGCGCTTCGAACGGATTCTCGCCGGGCAGGTCTGAAGTCGGGTGTGCGTCACGGAAGGCGAACGCTTCAATCGGAGCCGCGACCGTGAGGGAGCGATGTCTTGCCAAGTCCGCTTGAACGTGTAAAATGGAAAACTGGAGGAAATCGGAGATGCTAAAGAGAAATCGATTCTCGAGCGTTGCTTCCCTGTTGCTGTGTGTGTTGCCGGCGGTGGCTGCCGATTCGGTTTTGGCGGTGGACCGCGGGCTTCCGCAGAGTAATCTGAACAACGCCTCCGGCAGCGCGCGCAGCAATGTGCGCTGGGGCGGAGACAATCAGGGGTTCATCGGCGACGACTTCACCATCGGCGCGCCCGGCGAGCGCTGGGTAATCGATTCCATCCGCGCCTGGGCCGTACCGGGGTATGCCGAGGTGAGCGCCGCCAGGTTGAGCGACTTCTACCAGGACGTCCGCCTTTACCTCGGCGCCTCCTCCAGTGACGTGACGCCCGTGGCGACGGCTCAACTCGCGGACGGAACCGACGAGGTTTCCAACCCGAACATTCGCATTTCGGAAGCCACGGGCAACGGCGCTTTGCTGTATGACGATTTCGGCACTCAGCTTCGCATTTGGCAGATCGATTTCACCAATCTGAACGTCCCCGTGCGCGGCGGCTCCAAAACGCGCTTTGGGGTCTGGGGCATGGGCCGTCCCATTCCCGGCCAGGACGGCAAGACCCACATGTGGTTTAACCACGGCTCCAATGCCGCGCTCAGCGGTACGCGCCAGGATGGCGCCGACGGCGTGATGCTGATCTTCGATGGCGCCGGCCGCGCCGATGGTACACTGCGTGCCGAAGTCAAGGATTGGGATAAGCCGTCCGACATCAACGTGCAGGTCTTCGCGCACCGCGCCGGCGCTCCGGCCACCGGCCCGGTGAGATCCGCCCAGTAGCGTAGCCCTCCGGGCCGGGTGCCCCCTGGGCGGCCCCCATTCTTGGGGGCATTCTTGGCTTCGCCCCCGCCGAGTCCTCAGACGAACTTGTACTCCCCGGGCACCGGCAGCGCGGCCGGCGTGGTCGTATTCTGGTAGCCGAACTCGCGCGGCATCAGGTCCTGCTTCGAGTTCATGATCTGCTCCCACGTGATTGCCTGGCCGGAGTAGGCCGATTCGCGCGCCATGATGCAGGTCAGCGTGCTCTCGGCGATAGCCACCGACTGGTTCACGTACGGCCCGCGGCCCAGGATGCTGTCCACCATGTCGATGTGCTCCTGTACGTAGGCGCTGATGCCTTTGGTTCCCAGGTCGAGGCCGGTGCTGCGGCCCTTGGCGCCGACGATCGTGTCACTCACGTTGCGGAACGTGCCGTTGGGATACTGCCGGCAATAGCTGTTCAGGTGCACGCCGTTGGGGTAGACGAAATCCGAGCTCATGTGGTCGTAGATGTTGCCGTAGAGCGCGGCGCGCGGACGCCAGGCGGCGCCGCCGCTCGCCACCACGCGCTCCGGATGCGTGCCCATCACCCAGTTCATGAAATCGATGTTGTGGAAGTGCTGTTCCACAATCTGGTCGCCGCACAGCCACAGGAAGGAATACCAGTTGCGGTGCTCCCATTCCATGTCGCCCCATTTGGCGTCGCGCGCCTGCACGTGCATCACCGGGCCGCTCAGGTAATTCGCCTGTAGGGCGACGATGTCGCCGATGGCGCCGTCGTGAATCTTGCGCACGGTCTCCACGTACGGCCGGTCTTCGTGGCGTTGCGCGCCGCTCATCACGGTGAGCTTCTTTTCGGCGGCTTTGCGTCCGGCGGCCAGGAAGCGGCGCGCGCCGGTGGCGTCGGTGGCGATCGGCTTCTCGGTGAAGACGTGCTTGCCGGCTTCCACGGCGGCCTCGAAGTGAATCGGGCGGTAGCCCGGCGGCGTGGCCAGCATGACGATATCGAGCTCGCTCATGGCGAGCTTCTGATAGGCGTCGAAGCCCACGAAGTGGCGGTCGGGCGCCACCTGGATGCGCGGCCCGATGGATTCCGCCAGGTCCCGCGCGGTCATCTCCTTCGGTTTGCCGTCGCGCTCCACCGTGATGCCGGCGTGGCTCGCCAGGTACTTCGGGTCGCGCAGCTTCTTGAGCGCGCCTTCCAGGTGGTCTTCGAAGATGTCCGCCATGGCGACGAGTTCCACGTTCTCGTTGCCGGTGAGCAGGTCCATGGTGGCCTGCGTGCCGCGCCCGCCGCAGCCGACCAAGCCAGCGCGCAGTTTCTCCTTTCCGGCGCCGCGCACCAGATGGGGTTGGACGATGGTGAATGCCGCCGCGCCCGCCGTCAACAGGGAGCGCCGGGAAATTGGATTCGGATTCGATGGATCTGGCATGATGCCGGAATCATACCCCCTGGCAGCGCCGGTTACAATGGTAGGACAGACCATCGCCTTGCGTGGTCTGTCATTTTGTGGTCTGCGGGACCGGATGACTACCCTCGGAGCGAAGGTGGCCTGAGGTTCTATTGAGGCGGGCGGCCTTCCAGCTTCTTCAGCCGGTCATCCAGGGCTTCCATCTCGAGGTCGATCGCCCGGAGCGCCGCGGAGATGGTGCGGTTCCGGGCTTCCGCCGGTGACGCCCACTTGTGGAACTCCGTCAGGAGCTTCGTTTCGACCTGCTCGGATCTCTCGTTCCCGTACCCCTTGAGGGAGGATACGATCCGCCCCTCCATCTCGATCGGGTACTGCTTTAGTTCTGCGTCCACATCCTCAGTCTACTCCCATGAAAACGGATCATCATGTCGCTTTCCCTCACGGAAGAAGAATTGCGGCAAGCGGGCGATGCCCGAAGCACCCGGGCGGTTGGACAGGCGTCGTGACGCAGCGCAAATTCTCCAAGCCAACGGACGCGGCAGTTGTGCCAGCCCAGGAGCCAACCGCGTTGCTGGCGCACTTGCGGGGACTGGTCCAGCAGGCCCGCGAAGGCGTGGCGCGCGCTGTGGGTTCGAGCCTTACCACGCTC
>JADGNT010000209.1 GCA_017883345.1 Candidatus Solibacter sp.
GTGAGTGGCGTCTTTTCAGTCGTCAACAACCTGCGGGTGGAAAGCGATAAGAAGTAGTTTTACTGTTTCGTGCCTATTCTTATTGCTTCGTGCCTAGCCAGTAGCCCGGCCGGGTTTGCGTCTTGTACGCGCCCACGGTGACTTCGAGGGTGTGGAATCCGCCCTCATCCTTATTGTTCGGCGTGTAGCTGACAAAGTACTGCGAGTGCAATTCGGCGCCGATCCTTTGGATCGCTTCTTCCAGGCCCTTCTGCTTGTAAAAGGTGTATTCCGTCCCGCCCGTTCCCTTGGTGAACGCCTCCACCGGATTGTCCTTGAAGATGGCCTTCACGTCCTTGAACATTTCCACCATCAGCGGGATGAACTCGGCGCGCCCGCCGCCCCCGATGCCGTAGGTCTGCGCCACCGAAGTCGGCGTGGCGGGCACTCCCGAAGGCATGGGATGCATGGCCGGCGGCCGGAGGTCCTGGCGGCCCGGATCGGGCTTCGCGCTCAACGTCGAAAACAGCCGGGACATATCTACCGGATAAAACATCACATTCGAATATTGCAGATCCATCAGGGCTTCGCGCAGCCCGGTTTCGCTCGAGATGTCGCGCGTCTCCCCGATGTAGAGGATGATGCGCCGCCGGTTGGAGGGCCGCGTACGCAGCATCCGGGTGGCCGCCGAGACCGCGTCGATCATGCGGTTGGCATTGCTGCCCGCGGTCAGGTCTTTCACTGCCTTGGTGATCTTTTCGCTGTCGGAAGTGAAGTCCTGCATGGTGCGAATCCGCGAATCGAAGGCGATCACGGCCGCTTCTCCCTGCTCGCCGATCAGCAGCGGCGCGATCAGCCCGCCGATCTTTTTGACCTGCGGCAAAATGCCTTCCACGTGCGCGTTGGCCTGCAGGCAGATCACCAGCGAGATCGGCTGGTACGCCACATCGACGTTGATGTTCTGCTCCTTGCCGTTATCGAAGAGGTGGAACTGGTGGGGTTGCAGCCCGTCGACGTAGTTCCCGTCGCGGTCGAAGACCAGTACCGGCGCCTGCACCACCTCGACGCCGCCGCGGAATATGGTGGACGGCTGTGTCGGGTCCGGCGGCGCTTGCTGCTGCTGCGGCGGCGTCTGGGCAATCGCAACGCCGCACAGAAAGGTGAGAAGTATCGGTCGAAACATGCAGCTCCTGTTATGCGTGCTCGGTATGGCCTCTGAGCAGTTCGAGCACGTGTGGTACCAACTCCACGATAGCATCCAGGGATTCCACCGCCCCGTTGGGCGACCCTGGCAACGTCACAATCAGCACCTTCCCGCGGGTTCCCGCCAGCGAACGCGAGAGCACTGCCAGCGGCGTCGCCGCCCGGCCCTGGAGGCGCATCAACTCGCCAAACCCGGGGATTTCACGATCCAAAATAGCGCGCGCCGCCTCCGGTGTCACGTCGCGCGGCGCCACTCCGGTACCGCCCGTGGTGAAAATCGCCGCCACCTGCCCGCCGTCCGACAGCGTTGCCAGCCGCTCGCTGATCTCCGAGATCACGTCCGGGATAGTTTCCATGACTGCCACGCTCCAGCCCAGTTGTTCCAACCGTTCACGCACCGCGGGGCCAGAGTGGTCCACCCGCGTGCCCGAGCTTACCGAATCGCTGATGGTCAAAACCGCGGCATTAATCATGCGTCCCCTTGCGGCGGAAATCTCCGCTCTTTCCTCCGGTCTTTTCCAACAGGTACAGATCCTGAATTTCGATCGCCTTATCCAGCGCCTTGGTCATGTCGTACACCGTGAGTGCGGCTACGGCGGCCGCCGTCAGCGCCTCCATTTCCACCCCGGTCTGGCCGGTTGTGGCGGCTCTGGCCACGATGCGCACGCCCTCTTTCTCCAGCGTCACTTCGACATCGGCGTGGGTCAGCATCAGGGGATGGCAGAGCGGAATCAGGTCGCTGGTGCGTTTGGCCGCCGCAATCCCGGCGATGCGTGCGATCTCCAGCGGATTCCCCTTCGGATTGCGCGGCAGTTGGCGGAGCACCGCGGGCGCGATGCGGACGAAGGCGTGGGCGCGCGCGGTGCGCAGCGTCTCCAGCTTGGCGGAAACGTCCACCATGCGCGCGCTGCCCGCGGAATCGTAGTGCGAGAGTTTTTTCATTTGAAAAGTATCCGTATGAGTTCGCCGCGCGCATATTCGGCGCGATCCGGATCGGCCACCAGATACGCATTGGCGCGGGTCAGGGCCGGAATATCGCCCGACCCGTGCCAGTTCACCGGCGTCACCTCGCTCCCGTCCGCGCTCAATCGCGCCGGCAGGAAGCGCGTCAACCCGATGCGATGCCGGAACTCGCAAGTCAGGCGCGCCAAGGGCATTTGCAGCGCGATCTCCTCCTGCCCGGCCAGCAGTTCCAGCGCGGCGCGCGCGAAAACCTCGAACGTCACCATGGTCGAGGAGGGGTTCCCCGGCAGCCCGAAAAAATATTTTCCGCCGGCGCGTCCGAAAACCAGCGGCTGCCCGGGTTGGATTAACACCCGGTCGAAATAGAATTCCGCGCCGAATTCCGCCAGCACTTCCTCCACCACGTCGTACTTGCCCGCCGAAACCCCGCCCGAGAGCAGCAGCAGGTCGGCATCGAGACCTCGCGCGATCATCGCCCGCGTATGCTCCACGGTATCGCGCGCCACCGGGAGCACCTCGGGCGTGCCGCCGGCTCGCGCCACCTGTGCCGCCAGCGACCAGGCGTTGGAATTGCGGATTTGAAATTCCTCGGGAATTTCGTGAACTTCCACGATTTCGTCGCCGGTGGCGACGATCCCTACCACCGGCCGCCGGTAGACCTTGACGCGCGCCCGCCCGACGGCCGCCAGCAGCGCGATATCGGCGTAATCCAGGCGTTTGCCGGCGTGTAGGAGCACCTCGTGCGCCGCCGCCTCGCAGCCTCGCGGATTGATGAACTGCAGTGGTTCGGCCGCGCGGTCGATCACCACCCGCCTGCCTTCGCGGCGGGTGTGTTCGATCATCACCACCGCGTCGGCCCCGGAGGGGATGGGCGCGCCGGTCATGATCTCCACCGCCTGCCCCGCGGCCAGTTCCCCACCGAAGCGCTCGCCCGCGCGCACCTCCCCGATAATTTCCAGTTGTCCGGGCAGATCGATGGCGCGCACCGCGTACCCGTCGCGCACCGACCGCGCCAGCGCCGGCGAATCGCGGTCCGCCGCCGCATCGGCCGCCAGCACCCGCCCGCCGGCCTCCGCCAGAGGAATTTCCTCGATGGCGGGCTCGATAGCGGGATGATTGCGCCCGTGGCGCACCGTGCGGAGAACCGTCTCGCGAGCATCCACAAACGTCAGCGCTTGCACATTTCCATTATCGCGCTTCGCCGCAAGGTGCCGGCTCTCGTCGCCGGCGCGCACAATTGTGGGGCGGACCCCTGGTCCTGGGGTCCCCTCTGGGGACGACGCCCCCGTCGGCTTGCGCAGTATGGATGAAGCTGATTTCATTGGCGCGAAGCAGGTCCAGGGGGACCCGCGCGGATCAGGGGGTCCGCCCCACAGTTTCTGCAGGATTCGCAGCTTTGGGAAAACAAAGGGACCTGCCTGCGGACGTCCTTTCCAGCGCGTCCAGGCGCCGGCTGGCGCGATACCGTTACTGCCGGTCTGGCCCAATAAATAAGGGGGCAGCCGTTTCCGGCTGCCCCCTTTTCCCCACTCTTCCGAATTAATACCGATTCACCGCCGGGCGCAGCGGCGGTCCGAAGTGCTGCGGTTCCTGCTGCACCCGTTGCGGCTCGAGCGGGCGGTCGAGCACCAGCGATCGCAGACCGGGCATGGCGCTGGCGCTGAGCCGTTGACCCTTCTCGCCGACCGGCAATTGCCCGGTAGTGAGATTCTTCAAGCCGAACAGGGCCAGTTCGAAACGGTCCTTCACCCCAACCTTCTGGAAAAGGCGCGAAAGGTATACCTTCACCGTGCCCTCGGAAATCATCAGCGTCGTGGCGATTTCCTTGTTCTTCAAACCCTGTGACAGGAGGCTTACCAACTGGCCTTCGCGCTGGGTCAGCGCCACGCGGCGGGCGCAGAGGAAGCTGTCGGTAAGCGCTTTCTCGAACCACAACTCGCCGGCCTGGACCTTTTGCAGGCACTTCACCTGCAGTTCCGTGGGCAGCGTCTTGCGCAAAATGCCGCGCACTCCCAACCCCATCGCCTGGAAGGCCAGTTCCGTCGAAATCGAGTTCACCCAAAGCACGATCCGCGAACGGTTCATGGCGTGCTTCATGTCGCTCAACACGGCGAAGGTGATCTCGGCAGTCAGGTCCATGAGGACCAGATCCGGTGCGCCTTGCGTGATCTGCTCCATCAAGGAGGCCAGCGTATTGCTGGTGGGCAACAGTTCGAAACCCTCGATCTGGCGTAATACGGAATCGAGGCCTTTCGCCAGGATGGGTTCGTCGCTATAAAGAAGAACTCGCGTCATAGTACTCCACCTCTTCAAAAAGCAGATCCGTTCAACCACTTGATTCACGCGCGATCCGTATTCCTTGCGGATTATTTCGCGCTTTTGGAATTCGCTTTTCTCTGAGATTGTCTATTTATTTACTATCGGTTGTCAACTATATTTTCGAGAAAAATATCTAAAAGTATCATTGATAACCCGTACCACCTTTGGCGTGGTGGCTTGATATATGCAGGAATTATTGCACGCTAAGCTATTGTTTATCATATAGTTGGACGGTGGATATCCACGAAGGTAAGCGCTTCGCTAATGCGCCGTAAATACCCGATAATATTCAGCTATTATCCTCTTGGGATTAACCTGTAATCCAATAAACTTCGCCATCCGGCTCCCGATCGCGCGCCGGATCCTCCGCCCGCGATGACACTGCCGACGGTTATTTTCTCCTGCTATCCTTTGGCAACATAAGGTTATAGCCCATTTACGGCATTGTTGCGCCTCCCCCGACAGCGCTAAATTCGGCAGTGTCGAAGCAAAAGAAATGAAAAACATTAATCGACGTGAGAGCCTGCGAATCGAAATCAAGCTGTCGTGCCATGTCTCGTCGCCGGCGCTTTGGATGCAAAGCGCCATGTATACGGAAAACATGAGTCGTAGCAGCGTTCTCATTGCATGGCGCGGTGCCGACGCGGAGCTTCCGATCCCATCCATGGGCCAGATCGTTACCGTCGAAATAGAATTGCCGGCCAATCACGGGTTTGACCAAAAATGTATTCACTGTCAGGGCACGGTCATGCGAATCACGAATTCCGCGGAGAATTTCCCGCTAATTGCCCTGCGCGTCAATTATATGGATTTCCGGTCGTTTCACGACCGGATTCGGGCATTTGAAGCCCTGCAACCGGCCGCCAGTTCCTGGATGGCGTAGAAGAGCACGAGAAGAAATGGAAGCGCGTTCCCAATTCGCCGTGAAGCTGTTGCCGTCGCTGGCCGACTTCGCCTTCCTCATGCCCATCGTGTTCCTCTTCGGACGCATGGAGGGAGTGAAGACGCTGCTCGGCGATTGCGACACCGGCTGGCACATTCGGACCGGCGAGTGGATTCTTGCCAACGGCTGGGTCCCCATGCGCGACATTTTCTCTTTTTCCAAACCCGGCGCCCCCTGGTTCGCGTGGGAGTGGCTGAGTGACGTTCTCTTCGCCAGGCTCAATGCGCTCGGTGGATTGCAGGCGCTGGTGATGTTCACCATCCTCATGTTGTCCGTCACCTTCGGCGCCCTGTTTCTGTTGGTGCGGCGCAAGTCCAATCCCATCGTCGCCATCGCGGTAACGATGCTGGCCGCCGCGGCTTCGTCGATTCACTGGCTGGCCCGCCCGCATCTGTTCACGCTGTTGTTCCTGGTCCTTTTTTATGCCGCGCTGGAACAGGTGCAGGAAGGCCGCACCCGCCTGCTGCGCGTGCCGATTCTGGCCGCGCTTCCCGTGGTCACCATTCTGTGGACCAACCTGCACGGCGGTTTCTTCGTCGGCGCCCTGATGATTCTGGCCTACGGCGGCGGTGAAATCCTGCGCCTCGTCTTTTGCCCCAACGCCGCGGATCGCCGGCCGGCATGGCTCAAGGCGCGCAGCTATTTTCTCAGCGGCCTGGCCTGCCTGGCCGCCAGCCTGATCAACCCATACACCTACCACCTGCACGTGCACATGGCGCAGTACCTGGGCGACCCGTGGAATTCGCAGCATATCATGGAATTCCTCTCGCCCACCTTCCACCATCCGACGGCGATTTTCTTCGAGGCGATGCTGGTGATGGCCGTGGCCGCCGCGGTTTGGAACCTGCGCCAGGGCCGCTTCACCGAGGCGCTGCTGGTCTTCGTGTGGGCCCACGGCGCGCTGCTCGCCGCGCGCAACATCCCGATTTTCATGATCGTCGCCGCTCCGCCCGTCGCCGCCGCCATTCAACAGTGGCTGGTCCACCTGCCGGATCTGAACGTGGCCGCCTGGCTTCGCGGCGTGGCCGGGAAGTTCAACCGGGTGGCTGAAGAGACCGGAGAAACCGAGACAATCGCCCGCCTGCACCTGGTGAGCGTTCTCGGTGTGCTCCTGGTTGCCGCGCTGATCTACGCGCCGCACCCGCCCAAGAAGTTCCGCGCGGAGTTCGATCCCACGTCTTATCCCGCCGGCGCCCTCGCTACCCTGCGCGCCGACCCGGGCGGGCGCATCTTCACCTACGACCAATGGGGCGACTATCTCATCTACAGCCTCTACCCGGGCCACAAGGTCTTCATCGACGGCCGCAGCGATTTCTACGGCGACGATTTCGACAACAAGTGCATCGACGTCCTCAATGTGAAGTACGGCTGGGAGAAAACCCTCGGCGAGTTCGGTGTCAACACGATTCTAATGCCCCCTAGCGCGCCTTTGAGCGGCGCGCTCAAGGAATCCAGCCGCTGGCGCCTGGTTTATGACGATGGCATCGCGCTGGTGTTCCGGTCCGCATCCCGGACCGTGGGGGTTCAAGTTTCCGTCGCCCATGCTGGTGGCGGAGAAGGCCGTGATCGCGAGATCACGAAAACTCTGGCAAGTGATCCCGCGATCACAACAACCAAACCCAAAACTTAGGAGCGAACACAATGACGTTTTTGCGCAATCTATGGAACGACGAACAGGGCCAGGATCTTATCGAATATACCCTGCTCATGGCATTTGTGGCGTTGGCTTCGGCGGCCCTTTTCATTGGCGCCGGCGGCAACATCAGCGCCATCTGGAAGGTCTCGAACGCGCAGCTCTCGAACGCAGCAACAGCAGCTAACGGAGTCAGCTAGAGGCATTTGGGGCATGCCGGCGCTCAGGCGGTCGTCGCCGGCATGTCCCGAGAACGGCAGCTTGGAAAAGGAGGACAGACCGCGGCGCGTAAATAGGCCACAAATAATCGGCGGCGCGTTGCGGCGGAGTTGTTCTCCGGCAACGGCCGCGAGGAAGTGTTTTCCGGCAGCCGGCGCCGGTCGATCGAGTCGGGCGAGGCAGGGATCCAGATGAATAAAAGATTCGTAGGTGTTTTGACTTTCGCGTTTCTCGTGGCAGCGGGCGCCAGCCTGGTGCTGTACCGTGTGCTGATCAACCGGACGGCGCCCGCCATTGCCGGTCCCGCGCTGGCGCAAGTCGCGCTCGCGACCAAGGATCTGGAAGTCGGCACCGTGTTGAAAGAAGATGACGTCAAGGTGGCCGACTGGCCGGGAGCCATCCCGGTGGGCGCCACCAGCGAGATCAAAGACGTCATCGGCCGGGGCGTCATCACGGCCATCTTCGCCAAGGAGCCGGTCATCGCATCGCGCCTTGCACCCAAGGGCGCAGGCGGTGGCATGGCCGCCATGATTC
>JADGNT010000210.1 GCA_017883345.1 Candidatus Solibacter sp.
GCCTCGACGGCTGCGCTCTCTGGCGGTGGTGCGCGCCGCGCGGCACACGCGCCGCGCGAAAGAAGCGTGACGCGGCATCGCCCTACCCTACATCCGGCAACTCCATGCGGGCGGCGACGTGCGCTCTACCGAGGTCCGCGAGAGCAGCAGCAGATAATCCGCCGCGGCGCCGATTAACTCCTGCGGGGCCGATTCCACGGCGTTGCGATAGGCGGCGGAGATCAGGAAATCGCTCTCCGGGTGGGCGCGCACCAGGGCGGCGAGATCGGCCGCCGTGCGCGCCGCGATCAGGCTGGCGATCGGTGCGCCGGAATCGAGCCCCCACTCGCGCAGGCGGGCGCGGAACGCGGGGGTGTAGCGGGCCAGGTCGTTGAACTGGTCCACGGTCACCGTGATGCCCATTTCTGCGAAGGGCATGGCGTATGGGCCGGCGGGCGCCGCGACCGGCGCGACCGTGGCGTAGCGCAGGCGCGCCAGGGGGAGCGCCGAAGCGTACAGATCGTCGGCCAGATCCAGGACGATGAGCTCGTTGCCGCGTGCTTGCGCACAGTAGTCGTAGAGAATCGGCGCGGTGGGCTGCACCGTGCCGGCGCGGTAATCCAGGCCCCAGGGCTGTTCGGGAGCGCTGGTTTTGATCAGGAACGCGGCGGCCAGCACCACCAACATCCAGGGGGCATAACGCTGCGTGCGGAACGGGCCCCAAGCCGCGGCCAGCAGGGCCAGCGCGGGGACCAGCGGCAGCAGATACGAGGCGTTGCGATACTGCCAGCCCAGCATGGCGGCAAGCATGACGGCGATCCAGGCGGCCAGCAGCACGGGCGCGGCCTTGCGCCCCCGCAGGTCGCGGAGGAAGGCGGGAATGGCGACCGCGGCGGCAGCGAGCAGCAGCGGGTCCGTGACGGCGAGGCGCATCAGGTAGAACAGCGCCTGGTTCTCGTGCGAGGTCTGCGGGGGCGCGCCGGCGCCGAAGCCCAGGATCTCGACGGCGATGTGCTCGGTCCAGAACCAGCGCGGATGGACTGCGAACTGGTAAACGAACCACGGGGCGGCGAAAGCCAAGGCCAGAGCCGCGGCCAGACAGACTCGCTGGAAAGCGGGGCGTTCCTGGCGGCGGGCGGCCAGCCAATACAGTCCCAGGACGGGCAAAGGAAGCGTGCCCGCGATCCCTTTGGTGAGGATGGCGGCGGCCACGGCGCCGGAGAAGCCGAAGAGGGCCGCGCGCGATTCCAGCCACGGGTCGCAGAAGAGGGCATAGAAGGCGGCAATGTAGCAGGCGAGCAGCAGGCCATCGGTCATGCAGAGCACGGCCAGCGTGTGCCACAGGTGATTGGAGAGGAGCAGCGCGCCGGCCACGGCTCCGGCCTGCCAACCGGCCAACTCGCCGGCCCATAGGAAGAGGAGCCCGAGGGCCAGCGCGGAGAGGATCGCGATGGGCAGTCGCAGGGAGAGTCGCGAAACACCGAGAAGTTTGCTGGAAACCGCGGCGGCCCAGACCAGGAGCGGAGGTTTGTAGAGGGCGTAGCGCCCCATGAAGCGCGGCGTGAGCCAATCGCCGTTGCGCGCCATGGCGATGGCGGAGTGCGCGTACAGGGCCTCGTCCTGGGCGGTGATCTTACCGATCGGATCGATGTAATCGCCGGCCAGGCCGACGCGGGCCGCATGCACCAGGAGGCAGGCCAGCGCCAGCAAGGCAACGGCGCAGAGTGCCCGTCGCATAACGTAAAGACGATAGCACAGGTAGGACAGACCATCGTTTCTTGTGGTCTGTCGTGGCTCGCTGAAGTAAGGATGGTTGACAGACGACACAACCCGATCGTCTGTCCCACCTCCGTTGAGCTACTTCGTCTTACTTTCGACTACGCCCAGATCGGTGAGGATCTTGGGCGCGGCTTCATCCATGGCCAGCAGGTTGTGGCAGGCGTTGCAGTCTTGCGAGATACTCTTGCCGTCCTTGGCGTTGTGGCCACCGTCGTGGCAGCGGAAGCAGCCGGGATAGTCGGTGTGCCCGATGTTGATCGGGTAGGCGCCCCAGGCGACTTTCATTTCGGGGAAGATATTGCGGTTCCAAACTGCCAGCACCTGTTTGGCGGAGGCGGTGATTTCGGCCTGCCGCTGGGCGTAAATCCCTGGGTAAGTGTCCTGGTAGTATTTGAGGAAGGCGGCCGGAATTTTCTGCGCGGCCTCGTCGCGGGTCGGGTAGTTGCCTTTCAGGATCTCGACGGCCTTCTTCTTGGCGAAGGGGAGCGTGTTCGAGATCAGGCCGGCGGCCATGGCTTTGTCCATCCCGCGGTCCGGCAGGTCGTAGCTGTGCGAGGGACGGTTGTGGCAGTCCATGCAATCCATCTCGCGCGGCGCGCCGCCGCCGTTGGGTTTGGCGTCGGCCGTGGCGTAGAGCGTCTGCCGGCCGGGGCCGTTGTATTCCACCCACGGGATGTTCTGGCGCTGCTCGTCGCTGGCGGCGTAGCGGATCGTGACCCCCGGTCCCAGGTGGGTGCCGTGGATGCCGATGCCGTGATTGCCGCCGCCGATTTTCATCAGCAGCACGGTCTTGGTGAGGCTGTTGGCTTCGTCGTCGGCAAATTTGTTGATCACCCGGACGCGGTCCTCCCCATACTTCTGCGGCCAGTGGCAGGCTTCGCAGGTTTCGCGCGCCGGGCGCAGATTGTGGACCGGGGTCGGGATCGGGCGCGGATAGGTCTTGAAAGTGACCGCCAGCAACTGTCTGGTGCCGGAAAGCTTGCTTTTGACAAACCAGCCCGCACCCGGACCAATGTGGCACTTGACGCACTCCACCCGCGAATGCGGGGAGTCCTGATAGGCGGTAAACTCCGGCTCCATCACGGTATGGCAGGTCTTGCCGCAGAAGCTCACCGAATCCATGTAGTTGACCGCGCTATAGGCCACCTGGCTGCCGATCACGACGTTGACCACCGTGGTCGCGCCGATGAAATAAACCAGCTTGCGCAGTTCCGGATTGCTCCAGGTGAGGGTCGGGAATTCCGGCGGGTAAATGCCGGTGTGGCCTTCGCGTCTTCGCTTGAGCCACATGCCCAGCGGGATCAGCATCAGACCGCCGAAGAACGGGCCTGGAATCGTCAGAAAGGCCACCATCCCCAAATAGGGATTCTCGGTCTCTCCCTTGAGAGTGACGGGCAGCAGGAACAGCCAGAGGACGGTCGTGGTCGTGACGAGCACAACCCCCACCAGACTGATCCAGTTATTCGATAGGTGAATCAGGGGGGACATCCAACTACGTCCCCCCTTGGAGAGATTATTCGGCGTCATGCGTGTGTGTTAGTCCCCCGCCGCCGGAACCGGCGGTTTCTGATGCTCGGTTAAGGAGGCTTGTTTCTTAACGGTCTTGCCGGTCAGGAATGCGGTGTTGAGCGGGTAGACGTCGGGATCGAAAATGATCGAGTAGAAGTGCCATACCACGATAGCGAGAGTAGCCAGCAGGGCCTCATAGAAGTGTATGGAAGTGGAAATATCGAGCCAGGCCTTGGGCAGCAACTTCATGCTGAGGTTGTCGGCCCAGAGCAGGGCGCCGCTAGAGATCATCACGATGGCGCCCCAGACCACCGCCCAGTATTCGGCCTTTTCGACGTAGCTGTGCGGCGAGCGCACCGGCGGGTGGTCGCCCAGCCCAAGGTTATAGGCGAAGCCCGATAGCGCCTCGCGCGGGTCATTGGCATTCGGCAACATCTCCTTCCAATGATCGCGCAGGCTGCGGCTGACGATCAGGGAGACCAGGTGCGTCACCGAAACTCCGATGAACACGGCGGCGGCCACGCGATGGATCAGGCTGCGCATGGAGTGTGCCCCTTCCAGCAGGAGCAGCGGGCGCGCCCACCACTGATCGGGATATTTCAAGGCGAAGCCGGTCCAGACCAGGGTCAGGAAAGAGATGGCCAGCACGGCGTGCTGGATCCGCTCGAAGGGCAGCATGCGGATCTCGCGATCCGCGCCGTGACCCGCGCCGTAACCCGCGCCGTAACCCGCGTGGCCGGCGGCGTGCACCAGGTGTATGGCGCGCGGCTTCTGGAAACGCAGGCGGATGAGTTTGCGGAACCAGTCGCCCCCTTGATGAAGCAACATGAGGCCGATGGTGACGGGGATGATCAGCAGATAGAACTGGCGCACCCACTTGAGGGCCTCGGGCTCGGTAGAGCCCTCGGCAACGTGGACCTGGCTGATGGTGAAGCGGGTTCCGGCGCCTTCGTGGCATTTGCCGCAGGTCTTGGGCAGGTTCTTGGCGTTCACCATGCTCTTGGGGTCGCTCGAGGGCAGGATGTTGTGCACGCCATGGCAACTGGCGCAATTGGCGACAGTTTGGGAGCCGCTTTTGGCGGCCAAGCCGTGGAAGGAGGAGTCGAAGCTCACCAGGCGGTCGCTGGGCATGCCGAATTTGCGCGTCAGGCGGACATTTCCGTGGCAACTTCCGCAGGTGTCGCGGATATGGCTGACATTGACCGGGCTGGCGGCATTGGTGTGCTTCAGGATCTTGTGCTCGCCGTGGCAATCGGTGCACAGCGGCGCCTGGGTGACGCCGCGGGCCAGAGCAGTACCGTGCACGCTGGAGCGGAATTGATCGACCACTTCGGTGTGGCACATGCCGCAGGTATCGGGGACCGCGCCGCGGAAGGCCTGGGATTTCGGGGCGAGCAGTTCGTGGGCCCCGCCGTGGCACAGGGAGCAATCGGGCGCGCCCTCATTGCCGCCCTTGCGGGCCTGCCCGTGGACGCTTTTATCGTAGTCGCCGGCCTGATCGGCGTGGCAGGCGATGCAGGCGGGTTTGGGGATGTTGGCGGGGTGGGGAACTTTTTCGTGCGATTCGTGGCAGGTATCGCAGGTGAGCGCGGCGTGCGCGCTCTTGGCCAACTTCTGCCCCTGCTCGTGGCAGGAGGTGCAAACGGGAGCGGCGGCGTCACCGGCGTACAAATCGGCGCCGGCGACGCCGGTAATCAGGCCTAAGAACACCGAACCGAGCCTTAGGCCCAAGGAGGTAAATGCCCGGTTCTTCACGCGCCTAGGCTCCCAGGGAAGACCTGCCGGCGAACTGCCCATAGACATAGGCGGCAGCGAGCAGAAGACCGAGAACGACGGTGATCACCGTCAGGATTTTGCCCCATTTGTCGATGACATCGAGTTTTTGGGAGAGGGACGTCTGCTGCGTGAGTGCACCGTGCATGACGTGCAGGCTATCGTCCTCATTTCTGGCGACCGCCTGCCGCCAGAGGAACAGAGTCAGCACACCCAGGGCGAGTACGACCCAGACTACTAGTAACGGAAATAGAATAGTATTCATAAATGATCTCCAAATTCCCGCGTCACAGCCGAATTTGCGGGCCCGGGCGGGCGGCCGAGCCAGCCGGTAATGGGCGAATGCCGGTTTTGTCGAAGGTCCTGCCGGTGGCTTCTTCGATGGCGTCCACCACCAGCAGCAGATACGCATCGAGGGCGCATTGGACCTGCTGGCGAACTTCGCAGGAGCCATCCCGCGCCTGTTCCTGACAGACCGAACAGACGTTGCGCCGGATGGCCTCAATGTACTGGTGGATGTCGTTGCTGTCGACCGATTGAATGGCTTGGACCACTTGGGGGAAAAGACGGAACAGCGCGCAACTGGAGGGGCTCTCCAGGTCGCACTGGCCCTCGGTGGTCCGTTCCGTGCACACACTACAGATCCGGTTCCGGACAATGGCCTCTAATTCGTCGAATGAGCGGTCCATGCTGAAGTCTCCTTTGCGGACTGAAAGTGAATGCACGCCGGAGTCCAAGCCCACATCGGGCTAAACTATTGAGTTTTGCAGCGTTTGGATGCGGGATTCCGGTGGTCTGGGGGTAGTGGCGCATGTGCAGTCCTGGCGGTGGGGGAAATTCCGCTCGGGTGTGAGGATCCGTGAGGTTTATCGACACGCAACCCCGCAGCCATGATGGCCAGCAGGACGGTGCTGATGGGGTCTTGCTGGCTGACCACGGATACGATGCCAGCCTCCCAGGCTTCGGCCATCAGTTGGTCGTCTTGATGGGTGATCAGTACGATCCGCTCCGGGTTGGAGAGGGGCAAGGGCAGCCGTTCGAGCGCGGATGGATCGAGCACCATCACGCAGTGCTGCGAAGGGTCGGGCCGGCCGACCGATTCGACATGCCACGCGCAACTGCGGGACAGGGCTTCACGAAGCACGGCGGCGTACATCCCGTCAGCCAGCGCGAGCTGAACCGTTTGCATCATGGACGACTCCACGCATCCGCCTGCCGGGTACCTACTGCTTCTCCTTGTATTCCGGCTTGCCATACGAGGTCGTGGAACAAACCAGGAAACCGCCCGGCGATATGACAGCGGGCAAGGTGACTTTCCAATGGGACATGATGCCTCCAGTGCGGAAGTTAGCAATTGCAGCACCATCCGGCTAAGTCCCTAGATTCAGACCGTTTGACCCGAATCCATCGGTTATTGGGGGGGGCATTCCCCCCGAAATCGATTCTGGTTGCGCGAATTCACGCAGGCGGCTTGCTATAATCGGAACAAGTTCCTAAGTGAATGTCTAAGCTCACCCCAGGCTGGCAGAGAACCAGCGTTCTGGAATCGGTCTTCGACCAGCTTTCCGACGCTCTAGTTCTATACGATCCCGAATTCCGCATCACCGGAGTAAACCGGGCAGCGGAAAAGCTCTTTGGCATGTCCAGCGACGAGATGCTGGGCAAGCACTGCCAGCAGGTTTTCCAGTGCTCGGTGTGCGAGCCCAACTGCGGGGTGCTGGTGGGCCTGAACCAGCCGCCGGCGGCGCCCAACTGCACGGTCCACCTGCATACCGAAAACGGCATGGAGCGCCTGGTGGTGATGCGCACCAACCAGATGTTCGATGACGCCGGCCAGCTCACCGGAGTAGTGGCGACCATCAAGGACATTACCGAGGAGGCGGCGCCCCAGAAACGCGAGGTGATCGCCGAATCGCCCTGCATGCGCGAGATGATGAATTTCGTGCGGCGCGTAGCGGCCAGCGAGGCCACTACCATCCTGCTGGAAGGCGAGAACGGAACCGGTAAGGACCTGATCGCCAAAACGCTGCACTATCAGAGCGTGCGGCAGGCGGAGCCGTTCATCGCCATCAATTGCGCGGCGATTCCGGAAACCCTGCTGGAAAGCGAGCTGTTCGGGTACGAAAAGGGCGCCTTCACGGACGCCCGCTCGCAGAAGCGCGGCATCTTCGAACTGGCCGACAAAGGCACGCTGTTTCTGGACGAGATCGGCGAGATTCCGCTCATGTTGCAGGCCAAACTGCTGCGCGTGCTGGAGGAGCAGACGTTCCGGCGGCTGGGCGGGCTGAAGGATATTCACCTCGATCTGCGGGTGATTGCGGCCACCAACAAGAATCTGCGCGAGGCCGTCAAGGAAGGCGGGTTCCGCCAGGATCTCTATTTCCGGCTGAACGTAATCCAAATTCTGATTCCGCCATTGCGCGAGCGCACGGAAGACATCGTGCCGATGACCAAGTTTTTCATCGAGCACTACAATCGCAAGTTCAAACGCAATATCGAGAATGTCACCGATGCCGCGGCGAAGCTGCTGACCGCGCACGATTGGCCGGGCAACGTTCGCGAACTGCGCAACGCCATCGAGCGGGCCATGATCCTGGAGGAAGGCCCGTCGATCACGGCGGCCAGTCTGCCGATTTCGATTACGCGGCCGGACGGCAACGGGCAACTGGCGGGAATTCCGATCGGCACGGAGATTTCCACCGACGGACTCTCGCTGGAAGATAACGAACGCAGCCTGCTGGTGCGCGC
>JADGNT010000211.1 GCA_017883345.1 Candidatus Solibacter sp.
TCATCAGGCGGAGCAGGTTGCCGTAGGTGCTGACGTTGTTGAACCCGTGATCGTGAACGCCGGTGTGGCTGAGGTGCGGCGCCATCACGTCGACGGTGCCTGCGCGCCCGATCTCCAGGAATTCGGTTTCGCCCGCGGCATCGAACTGGAGGATGGCCGATCCGAACTGGAAGCCCTGCGTCCACTCGGTCCAGCCGCGGCTGGTATACTTGCCGCCGACGGTAAAAACGGGAGCGCCTTGGGCGGGCGCCCAGGATTTCTCGATCGAACGGATTTTGGCGGCGGACAGTTCGAACAGCCGGCGCACCTTGGGCGCGAGCGCGCTCAGCGCGGGAGCGGATTGCGTATCTACCATTGCCCGCAATTTTAGCTTAAGTGCGGAGTAGCGACCGGGATTCCTGGTGTTGCCCCCATTGCGCGATTTCATGCTCCATCTCGCGGCCACGGAGTTTGAAAACTTGAGGTCACAATTTGTGACCTCAAGTTGGGGCGCCCCAATTTCCTTTGAGAACATTCGTCCGTTCGGTACCCTTATTAGAACGATGGCAAAGAAACTCGCCGCGCAGACCGGCCTGATACCCCTGGAAGTCGTGGAGCGACGTATCGTCCTGATTCGGGGACACAAGGTGCTGTTCGATATCCACCTAGCCGAGTTGTACGAAGTACCCACCAAAGTCCTCAACCAGGCCGTGAAGCGCAATCTGGACCGCTTTCCCGGAGATTTTATGTTTCGGCTCAACGCGAAGGAGACCGATTCTTTGAGGTCACAAATTGTGACCTCAAACGTCGGCCGGGGCGGCCGGCGGTACTTGCCCTACGCTTTCACCGAGCAGGGCGTTGCCATGCTCTCCAGTGTCCTCAAGAGCCCCCGCGCCGTGCAGGTCAACATCGCCATCATGCGCGCGTTCGTGCGTCTACGGCAACTTCTGGCCACCCATCGGGATCTGGCGGAGAAGCTAGCGGAGATGGAGAAGAAATACGATAAGCAATTCAAAATCGTGTTTGAAATCATCCACCAACTGATGGAGCCGCCCGCCGGGCCGGCGAAAGGCCGGATCGGTTTCGCGCCCGGCTCGAGGAAGAATTAGCCGGCCGATTTCGGTGGCGTGCCCCGCGCTGCCGCTACAATAGAAGGTCTATGCCATTTCAGGAAGTGGTCGAAGCCGAAGGCCACCTGATCGACTCCCACATCATGGAGAACATCTTCGACAAGGTCGTGGAGTATCACGGCCGGTTCGAGGTGGAGCAGTTCCGCATCGGCAAGACCAACAGCGAACCGTCCTACTTGAGGCTCAAGGTGGAGACGCCGGACGAGGTGTCGCTCGACCGGTTGCTCCACGAGCTGCTGAGCCTGGGATGCGCCCCGGCCGACTCCAGCGACGCTCAGATGGCGGCGGTGGAGCGCGACCGGTGCGCGCCGGAGGACTTCTACTCCACCACCAATCACAAGACCCACGTGCGCAACGGCCAGCAGTGGATCGAAGTGGAGAACCAGCGCATGGACGCCATGGTGGTGGTGGCCGAAGGGCGCGCGTACTGCCGCCGCCTGCGCGATCTGCGCGCTGGCGACCGGATCGTGGTGGGGCTGCGCGGCATCCGCGTGACGCCGGAATCGAAGGAGCGCGACCGCCTCTCGTTCGCCTTCATGTCCAACGGCATCTCCTCGGAGCGGCAGGTGGAGACGGCGGTGCGGCAGACGGCGGAACTGGTGCGGCACGCGGTGGAGCAGAAGCAGAGGGTGCTGGTGGTGGCCGGACCGGTGGTGGTGCACACCGGCGGAGTGGCGGGGCTCGCGTCGCTGATTCGGGGCGGCTGGGTGCACGGCGTGCTCAGCGGCAACGCGCTGGGCGTCCACGACGTGGAGGCGGCGCTGCTCGGCACCTCGCTGGGCGTGCGGCTGAGCGACGGCCGGCAGGAAGAGCACGGGCATCGCAACCACATGCGCGCCATCAATGCCATCAATCACGCCGGGTCAGTGCGGCAAGCGGTGGAGAGCGGACGCCTGTCCCAGGGGATCCTGTACGAGTGCGTCAAGGCGGGCATCCCGTTCGTGCTGGCCGGCAGCCTGCGCGACGACGGCCCCTTGCCCGACACGATCACCGACATGAACGCCGCCCAGGACGCCTACGCCGCGCAGTTGAAGGGCGCCGGCCTGGTGATCTGCCTGGGCTCGATGCTGCACTCCATCGCCACCGGCAATATGCTGCCCAGTTGGGTCAAAATCGTGTGTGTGGATATCAACCCGGCGGTGGCCACCAAGGTCAGCGACCGCGGCACCGGCCAGGCGGTGGGCATTGTGGCCGATGTCGGCCTGTTCCTTCATCTACTCTCGAAAGACCTGCTTTCGAAAGCCTTAGCATGAAACGCGCCTATACCGACGAACACGCGTGCGGCGGACTCGATGCCGCGCTGCCCGAGATCGAGACCTGGCCCAACCAGTTTCGCGATTACGAAATCGAGATCGTGCTGCCGGAGTTCAGCAGCGTGTGCCCCAAAACCGGGCTGCCGGATTTCGGCAGGCTGGTGCTGCGCTACGTTCCGGACAAGCTGTGCCTGGAGCTGAAATCGTACAAGATGTACCTGCTGGCATACCGCAATCTGGGGATTTTTCAGGAGAACGTGGTCAACCGGGTGTTGCAGGATGTAGTGGCGGCAACCCAGCCGGTGAGCGCCACCGTGATCGGCGATTTCACGCCGCGCGGGGGCTTGAGCACGCTGATCACCGCCACGTGGAGTGCGGCCCGGAGGGCGCCCCGTGGAAAGCGTTGAACTGATCGCGCTGCTGCACGAGGTCCGCGACCGGGTGCGCGCGCGCAATCCCGAGACTGCCGCCGGCGGGGTGGAAATCGCCTTGCCCGACCTGATGCCGCTGGCGCACGCGCGCGACACCGCGCTCGGCAAAGTGGCCGCCATCGGGACCGTGAACCCGCGCTCGGGCGGCGTGGCGAACTCGCTGGTGCAGGCGTGGAAGCGCCTGGTGGCGCGCGTGCTGGATTGGCACGTGCGCGAGCAGGTGGAATTCAACCGCCAGTCGGTGGCCTGTATCGACGCTGCCATCGAAGCCATGAACGATTTCAACCGCGCGCTGGTGGCCATGGGGAATCGCCTGGCCGCGCAGGAAAAGGTCGGCGAGGAGTTGAAGGACATCCGCAACCACTGGGCCGACTGGCGCTTCGAGTGGGAGCACAAGCTGCAACAGAACGAGGTGCAGTTTCTGCGCTCCGTGGCGGATTTGCAGGGCGGCTTCCAGCATCGCGTCACCCTGATGGACGCCAACTATCGCGACGCCCTGCGCGGCCAGCACACCGAGTTCACCGGCGCCCTGGAGCGCTTCTCGCTCGACATACAGCAGCGCCTGTGGGCCGACGTGGAGCGCATCCGGCTGGACTATGAGCATCTGATCTACTCCGAGCTGAAAACCGCCCGGCAGAGGACGGCAATCGGCGCCGGATCCGTGGCGGCTGCCCCGCGCCACGAAGCCGGCGCGGTTCCTCCGTTGGGGTTTGACTACGGCCGCTTTGCGGAGCGCTTCCGCGGCACCGAGGAATACGTCAAGGCGGGCCAGCAGTTCTATCTGCCCTACTTCCGCGCCTGCCGCAACGTGCTCGATATCGGGTGCGGCCGCGGCGAATTCCTGGAAATGATGCAGGCCGCCGGCATCCCCGCCAAGGGCATCGATCTCAGCCAGGAATCGGTGGCCACCTGCCGCCACAAAACCCTCGATGCCGAAGTGGCGGACCTGTTCGTGTATCTGGAAAACCTGCCCGAAGCCTCGTTGGACGGCATCTTCTGTTCGCAGGTGGTGGAGCATCTGCCGCCGGAACGCCTGCCGGAGATGATCCGTTTGTGCGCCAGCCGGTTGCAGCGCCACGGCGTCGTCGCCATCGAGACGCCCAACCCGGAGTGCCTGGCGATCTTCGCCACGCACTTCTATCTGGACCCCACGCATCGGCGGCCGGTGCCGCACCCCTTGCTGGCGTTTTACCTGGATGAATTCGGCGTGGGACGGCTCGAAGTGCGCAAACTCTCGCCCGCGGTGGAATCGATGCCCTCCGTGAAGAGTCTGCCGGAGGAGTTCCGGGAGGCGTTCTTTGGCGGGTTGGACTACGCGATTTTGGGGAAGAAGCTGTAGCGTAGCCTTTCAGGCTGCCACGCCCCCATTCATGGGGGCGTTCTTCCTCTAGCAGTTCACTTCCGCTAACGCGGCTCGGACCGTGCTGCCGGTAGATTCCATGGTCACGGTGAGCGGCATCTCTTTCCTGTTGCGCACGACGGTGACGCCGAAAGTCTTCTTGGACTTCAAGCCGCGCAGGACGCGGGTGATCTCGGTGCTGCTGGTGACCTTGGAATCGTCGACTTTGGTGATCACGTCGCCGGCCTTGATCCCCGCCTTTTCGGCGGCAGAGCCCTTTTTCACCGAGCGCACCAGAACGCCCTCCTGTACGCCGAAAAAGTCGGCGAGCTGATCTTCCTGCCCCAGCGACTCGCCCACGATGCCCAGCATCGGGTTCTGCGAGGATATCTGAAAGCGCGGGATTTCAATGTTCGGCATGGCGGGAATGCGGGGCATGGAAAAGTTCCACGAGCCATCCCCCGGCGCGATCATGGTGGTCTGCTTGTTCTCGCCGACGGTCGCTGTGAGGGTCTGCGCCGCGCCGCCGCGCCACACGGTGATCTTCACCTGACGCCCCACCGGGGTTTCGCGCACCAAACGCTGAAACTGTGCGGTGCCCTCCACCGGCTGGCCGTTGAATTCCAGCACGACGTCGCCTTGCTTGATGCCGGCTTTGGCCGCCGGACCATCTTCGGCCAGGCTGGAAACTTCCACGCCGCGCTCTTCCTTGAGGTTGAGAGCCTTGGCGCGTTCGGGGCTGATGTCGAGCCCGCCGATCCCCAGATATCCGCCACTCGCCTTCTGCACGACATACCCTTGCGCGGAGTGCTCGCGCGGTATCACGACTTGCTGCGCAAATGCGGCGGACGAGACCAGGCTCACCGCCGCGACTAATGCAATTCCCAGACTCGTTTTCATGGCTCTACCTCTACTGTTGTTTTCTGATAAAGATGGTGCCCACGGTGGCGGAAATCTGAAGCAGCGGTCCCCCGCCGTTCACAGGGCCTTCCGCAACAATCAGGCGTCCCTGCCGGCGAACCCGCACGCCGGGAAACTCCACGGCGATTCGCCTGATGGAATCGGCCAGATCGTTTTGTGCGCGAATGTTCACCCCTACGTTAGACGGAATAAAAACCGTGATGTCACCATTGCCGGTGGCGAGGTATGAATCCGCCAGTTTGCCGGCCAGCAGGGTCGCCATGATGTTGCCCAGGGATGTGGAAACCCGCATTCCGCCGGCGATATTGCTCAGGTTGATGCCGCCCGAGCCGGACTCGCACTGCACGCCCCAGGCCGCGCCTATCTTTACCGGTCCCGCCATATTGCGGGCGGTGACAATACCGCTAGCGTGATCGACGACGATCTGGCCGCCGACGGTCCCGGCAGTCACCGCGCCACCGGCTTTGACAATGTGAATGCCGCCGCCGCCGGTTTCGGCGCGCACCGTACCGCCGATATCCGCGGCGGTGATGTCGCCGCCCACGGTTTCCAACTCGGCGGCGCCGCGCACCGTGCCGACGTGAATCTTCCCGGCCCCGCTTGAACAGCGCAGCCCGCCACCCACCGTCCCGACACGAATATCGCCGCCGCCGGTGACCAGCCTGCAATCGCCGCCGATGCGGTCCGCCGAGAGTTCCCCGGCGCGGGTATCGACCTCGAGCGATCCCTCGATGCCGCCGGCGTCCACCGCGCCATCGGAAGTGGAGACCACCAGGTGGTCCAGGCGCGGGGCTTTGACGGTGACCGTGGAGATCACCGGACCGCCGGGCGCGGTGAGCACGACCCACTCGCCCCGCGGGCTTATCTGCACGTTGTAGCGCCGCATGACGTAGCGCGCTTCGGCCTCGGTGCGCGCGCGGACGCTCAAGTGGACCGTGTAAGAGATGCTGTTGGCCACACCCGCCTGCACGCTGACCGGCCCGTGGGCATTGATCCGCAGGCGGCGCCCTGGCGGCGCGATGCCGTGGAAATCGCGCACAAAGCGGTCGCCCTCGCGGACGATGCCGGTTGGCTGCGGCACGGCCACCAGAGGCAGCAGCAGGAGGATGGCGAGTGTCTTAAAATCTACCGGGCGACGCATTCATGTCCCTGAGCGCCTTCTCCAGCTTGAGGCGTACCGAATTGTTATTTTCCTGCTGAACCAAACCCTGCATCATGCCCACCATATTGTCGTCGCGGTTGGCCACCAACAGGTCGATCACCAGCATGCGCACGGCGACGTTGTCGTCGGCCAGGAGCACGCGCCGCAGAGTCTTGCGGACTTCGGAATCGCCGGCCAGGGGTTTGAGACCTTCCAACGCCTTGAGCCGCACGCCGGCGTTGGAGTCTGCCGACAACACGTTGAGCAGCGCGTCGCGCACTTCGGTGGAACCGGACTGGCTGCGCAGCAAGTCCACCGATTCCACACGCACCGCGGGATTGTCTTCGTGCGCGGCGGCCAGCAGCAGACGCTGGATGTTGGCGTTGTCCATGCGGCCCTTGACCACCTTACGGCGGGTCTCGTCGAGGGAGATGGCGACGCCGCCCGAGTTATCCGGCTGCACCGAGCGGACGGTGGAATACACGTCATCGGTGGGCGAGGTGACGGAACTCAGGAGCGCGCCGGTGGCGGATGGCGCGGCGGTATTGATCAGGCGCGCGGCGAAGAATCCGATGGCGAGGAGGGCCAGCGCGCCGAGGGGCTGGCGAAGGCGGGCGATGCCACTCAGCATGCCGCTCAACGGGGCGCCGGACAACGACGCCGCCATGGCGTCCAGGAAGAGGCGCCAGGCGCGCTTCGCCGAAGGGTCGACGTGCGGGGCGCCGCCCTGAATCGCGGCCATGAGGTCGCTCCGGCAGTCTTCCAGAAGCATCGGCGCGGCAACCACCTGCCGCTTATCCAGCGCCGCCGCCAGTGCCCGCTGTTGCGCCATTTCACGCGTACAGGCGGGACACCCGTGGGTGTGCTCTTCGACGCGTTCTTCCTCGCCGGGCGTGAGTTCGCCGTAATAGTAAAGAGGAATGAGTCTTAGAATCGAGTCGCAATTCATGTGAAATCTCCCAACACGGCGCGCATCTTTTGGGTAGCGCGGAACAGGCAATTCTTGGCGGCCTCTTCGGTGGTGCCCAGCAGTTCGCCGATGTTCCGCAAACGCAGGCCCTGGTAGTGCCGCAGTTCGAATACCATGCGTTCGCGCGGCGTCAGATCTTCCAGCGCGGTTTCAATCCGCTGCTTCAATTGCCGGTTCCATAAGCTGCGCTCCGGGTCCGCGTGCGCGGCTTCCTCTTGAAAGGTGTCCATGCGGTCGATCGGCCCGTCTTGGGTTTCGATGGTCGGAGACTCCTCCTTGCGGACCTTCCGTTTGCGCAACTGATCCAAACAAATATTGGTCACAATCCGGTACAACCAGGTATGGAAACTGCAATCGAAACGGAAGGCGTGCAGGTTCCGATATACCTTGAGAAACGCCTCCTGGTAGACATCGCGGGCATCCTCCGTCGAGCGGAGGAGGTTGATGGCCAGTCTGAGCACACTTTGGTCGTAGGTGCGAACCAACTGCTCGAAAGCATCCTGGTCGCCGGCCTGGGCCGCCCGAATTAATGAATCAACTTGTGGACTCACTCGGGCGCCTACGGTACCGGCTGCATCCTGAGCCATAACTCACGTAACGTCTTTTCC
>JADGNT010000212.1 GCA_017883345.1 Candidatus Solibacter sp.
ATGGCTTCGGCGCGCTCGAGAGCTCGCTTGGACGCCTCGATTTCCTCGCCCGGAATCTCCGAGCTGAGCTGGTGCGCCTGGAATTCCTGTAGGCCCGCCACAACCACCTTGGCCAGGTGGCTCTTCTTGAAGCGGTCGGCAATCTTGACGGCTTCGTCCAGTTTCCCTTCGCGCAGCGCGCCGGCGACCGCCGGAGCGAATTGGCGCGACTGTTTACGGGCCGCGCTGTAAGCCATCATGCGATCGATCATGACGCCGATGGAATAGGCGGACATGATGAAGAGGCCGATGACGACGAGTTTCGCCATGAGGCCCATCTGGTGCCAAAGGGAGGCGGGATCCCAACCAACGGTGCTGCCGCTTTCCTGAAGCAAATACAGCGACCATACTTGTAATTGCAAAAGCATAGGTTTAGTCTCTCCTGCGAGTTGATTTGTACGTTTCCGTCCGGCCCGAGAACGCGCCGGAACTTCCTTACTGGCTCAACGTGAAATTCACGTCGATCTGAGTCGACACCTCTACCGGCTCGCCATTCAGCAGAGTCGGCTGGTACACCCACTGTTTCACCGCTTCGAGAGCGGACGGAATCAGCAGCGGATGGCCGCTGATCACCTTAAGATCCTGAATCGTGCCGTCCCTGGAAATGATGGCAGCCAAGTGAACCACGCCCGAAATGCGCGCCTGCTTGGCGAGCGGCGGGTAGACCGGCTTCGGCTGGCGGACCAACTTGGCCTGCTGGACGTTGCCGCCGATGGTAATGCGCTTGAGCGCCGCCGCCTTCACCGGAGGAGGCGGAGGCGGGGCGAAGTTGGGGGCGGCAACCGAACCGAGGATGCTGCCGAGCACGCCGCCGGGAGTACCGCCGGCCACGCCGCCCGCGACGCCGCCAACTACGCCGCCCACGCCGCTGGTAGCGGGCGGAAGTTCTTCTTCCCTAATGGTGGCGATTTCCTTGGGAACGCTCTTGGGCGCCATCAGCCGGCCGGCGTCGAACTGCCGCGGGATCACCTTGACGATTTTCACGGCAGCGGGGACGGCGGCCGGAGGTGGCGGCGGCGGCGGCGGGGGTGGCGGCGCCACCAGGAAACTGGTCAACTGTGTCTTGGGAAGGACATCGAAATAGATCATCGGCAGGATGACGGCGATGATGAGGAAGACAGTCTGCGCAATGAATGCGCTGAGTACCGTCCAGGTTGTCTTGGTCTTGCCTTCGACGAATGTTTGCTCGAACATACAAAGCTCCCTTTTCCCTTTGACTCCGCGGGCGGACAAAAAGTGCCCGGCCGCGGTTAATTTACTTGACCGCCTTCGACGGGCTCTTGCGCGCGGCGTCGGTTCGCGCTGCCGCGGCCAGCACCGGGGCCGTCCGTTTGCGGCTATCGGTGTAATTATGCCAGAACAAAACGATCGGACTGGCGATGAATACCGAGGAATACGTGCCTACAGTGATCCCGCATACCAAAGCGAACGAAAATGTGTGCAATACAGGACCGCCCCAGATAAACAGCGCGACTACCGTCAGGAACGTGAGGCCCGCGCTCATGATGGTCCGGCTCAACGTCTGGTTGACGCTCTTGTTCATGAGCGATTCCAGCGGTTCCCGGCGCATGATTTTCAAATTCTCACGAATTCGATCGAAGATCACGATGGTATCGTTCATCGAGTAGCCCACCAGGGTAAGCAGTGCGGCGATCACCGTCATGGAAATCTCTTCGTGGAAAATCGAGAACAGTCCGATGGTGATCAGGGTATCGTGGAAAACCGCGATCACGGCGGCGAGCCCGTAGATCCACTCAAACCGGAACGCAATATAGGCTAGCATACCTGCCAGCGCGTAGAGCGTCGCCAGTACGGCCTTATTTTGCAGTTCGGCCCCGACCTTGGGGCCTACCATTTCCGTCTTCTTCACGGTGTATGGTGCCAGATAGCACTCCTGTTTGAGAGTGCCCATGATACCAGCATTCACGCCGGGTAGCGATGATAATTGACCGAGATCCGCGATTAATCCGGAACGGGGGGGCGTATCGCGGAAATCCAGGATGTCGGCGACCACCTTTTGCAGTTGCGGCTCCGCCATGGGGACGCCGCTACGGGCCAACGGGTCGCGCAGGCGGGAAGCCAAGGCATCCTTGCTGGCAGAGTTCAGGTCCAGCTTGCCGCTGCCCGGCTGAGCGAAAGTGGCGGCCAGGACTTCTGCCATGGCCTGCCGATTGGCGGCGAGTTGCTTCTCGTTCACCAGTTCGGTGCCGATCTCGACTTCGTTCTGGGTCTGCGGATCCGTAAAGTTCTGTACGCTGACTTCGCCCTTAATCTTGCCCGAGCGGGAGAAGGCGCTACGGATCTTCTCCAGCGGGGGTTTCTGGGAGAACTTGACGGTCATGAGGGTGCCACCCTTGAAATCGATCCCGAACTTGAGCCCGCCCTGCATCAGGATACTGGCAAACCCGGCCACCGTGAGCACCAGCGAAGCAATAATGAACGGCCACTTTTTGCCGAGAAAATCATAATTCGTGTTCTTAAATAATTCCATCGAACCTTGCCGTGCTGGCGTTCGTCATCTACTTGGACACCAGCCCTTTACCTTTTGTTCCCGAACCCGACTTTTGTTCCCAAACCCGACGACGGATTCAGATGCTCAACTCCGTGAGCTGGCGGCGACCTGCCAGTTCGTAGTCGAAGATGGTCTTCGACACGAAAACCGCGGTGAAAACGTTAGCGATCAAGCCGATGGTCAATGTTACCGCAAATCCGCGGACCGGCCCTTCCCCAAAGAGGAAAAGGAAGGCGCAGGATACCACCGTTGTGACGTGCGTGTCGACGATGGTCCACCATGCCTTACGGAAGCCATTGTCCACGGCGGAAATCACGCTCTTGCCGGTGCGCAATTCCTCGCGGATGCGTTCGAAAATCAGCACATTGGAATCCACCGCCATACCGATGGTCAGGATGATTCCGGCGATACCGGGCAGGGTCAGAACTGCATGGAAATACGACACTGCCGCCAACAGGATCACAGTATTGAGCGCGAGCGCCAGCACTGCATTGACGCCCGAGCGCTTGTAGTACACTAGCATGACGGCGACCACCGCCAGCAATCCGGCGAGACCGGCCACGATCCCCTGGTGGATCGAATCGGCGCCCAGCGAGGGTCCGATGGAGCGCTCCTCGTTATACTGCACGCCCGCGGGGAGCGAACCGGAACGCAGGTAGCGCGACAGATCGACGCTTTCTTCTTCACTGCCCAGGCCGGTGATCCGCCCGGAGTCCTCGATCTTGGACTGGATGGTGGCCACGCTGACGATCTGGTTGTCCAGGACCACGGCGAGTTTATTGCCGATGTTGGCTTCCGTGTAACGGCCGAAGCGGCGGCCGCCATCCTGGGAGAGGCTGAAATTGGTTTCCCATTTGCGAAATTCATCCTGGCCGGCACGCGCGTTGCGCATCTCACGGCCGGTGATGACCGGGGTTTTGGCCACCAGGTACCACTGCTCGCCGTCTTGTGTCCCACGGGGTTTGGAGCGAACCAGTTTGGTGCCCATGGGCAAAATGCCGCCCTTTTGGGCCAGCGCCCCTTCCTTGCTCGGAAATGGACCTTCCTTGACGTCGCAGATTTCGAGCACGGCGGCGGTGCCGATCAGTTCCTTGGCGCGCGCCGGATCGTCCACGCCGGGCAGTTGCACCAGCACTTCGAACTTGGAGCCGGCCTTACCGTACTGCTGCACGGATTTCTCGGCCAGC
Source organism: Candidatus Solibacter sp. (assembly GCA_017883345.1). Classification (GTDB taxonomy): domain Bacteria; phylum Acidobacteriota; class Terriglobia; order Bryobacterales; family Bryobacteraceae; genus Solibacter. The sequence continues at coordinate 3,739 of JADGNT010000212.1, forward strand.
CCGAGCTGGTCGATACGGTTGCCGATGGTGTCCACGGAGCGCTTCACCGTATCCACCTTGAGATCGTTGAGATCCGTCGGCTTCAGCTTCATCGAATAATCGGTGGAATTGAGGGCGGTCAGAATGTAGGGGGTATAGCGCTCGGACACGATTCCGCGGAAGGCGCTGGATTGGGTGGCGGGAATGCCTTTGATGGTGATGGCCACGTTGTCGGCGTCTTCCACCTTGGCGACGTCCGGGGTGTCCATGCTGTTCCAGGCGACGTTCTGCTTCTTGAGGTCTTCCTTGAGGCGCTCCGCGGTCTGATCGGCATCCGCCTTGACCGCGTCCTGCACCTGGATTTCGAGAACCAGGTGGGTGCCGCCCTTGAGATCGAGACCGAGCCGGATGTTGTCGCGGAAATTCTTGGCGAGATCCGCGCCGCTCTTGGGGAGTCCGATGATGCCGAACACGCAGATCAGGAGCGTGACAACGATGACCACGGTTCGCGCCGTTAGATTGTTCTTCATGGGAATATTGCAGCCTGTTTAAATAGAGTACTACTTCTTACCTTCGCTGGAAGACGGCGCGGATGCCATGCTGGACACTGCGCTGCGCGCCACCTGAATCTTGATGTTGTCGGGCTTCACCCGCAACACTACTGTATCGCTATCCAGGGAGACGATGGTGCCGACGATCCCGCCACTGGTCAGGACGTTGTCCCCATTCTGCAACCCAGAGAGCATTTGAGCCGTCTTTTTGCGCTGCCGCTGCATCGGGAGAAAGAGCAGAAAATAAAAAATCCCGAAGATGAGAAGGATCGGGAGGAATCCCAGCAGGGAGTTGGAGGACGACGCCGATTGAAGAAACAAGTTGAGAACCACGTTATAAACCAAGTTTAAACCACTAGGGCGCTACTCCGCCTCGTGCGAGGCCGAGCGCACACACCTCAAGTATTCCGGAAATGATCCCGATCTTATAGCGTCCCTGATCTCGCGCATGATGTCAAGGTACCGTTGGATGTTGTGCCGGGTGGCCAGCACCGGGAACAAAATCTCCCCGGCCTGGAAGAGATGGCGAAGGTAGGCCCGGGAATAGGTGCGGCAGGTATAGCAGGGGCAGTTGGGGTCGAGCGGCCGTTCGTCCTCCTTGTAGCGGGCGTGCTTGATGATGACGCGGCCCTCGGAAGTAAACAAATATCCATTGCGCGCGTTGCGTGACGGCAGCACGCAATCCATCATGTCGACGCCGCGGGCCACGTACTCGGGCAATTCCGCCGGCATGCCCACGCCCATGGCATAGCGCGGCTTACCGCGCGGCAGGATCTCCTCGGTGGCCTCCACCGCTGCCAGGCTGAGCGGGCGCGGTTCGCCCACCGACAGGCCGCCGATCGCGTAGCCATCGGTATCGAGATCGGCCAGGGCGGCGGCGCATTCGCGGCGCAGATCCGCGAAACTGGAGCCTTGCACGATCGGAAACAGGGCGTGGCGGGTGGGGCTTTCGGCGATGCGGCGCAGGAAATGCCGGTTCGCCTGCTGCGCCCAGCGCACCGTGCGCTGCATGCTCTGCCGCGCGTATTCGTGGCTGACGGGGTACTCGGGACACTCGTCGAGCGCCATCAGGATGTCGCTGCCGTAGGCCAGTTGTACGTCCACGGTGGATTCCGGCGTGAAGCCGTGCCGGTCGCCGTTCAGATGGGAATGGAAAGTCACTCCTGCTTCGTCGATCTGGCGCAGGCCGCTCAGGCTAAACACCTGAAATCCACCGGAATCGGTGAGGATGGCCTTGGGCCAGGACATGAACTTGTGGAGTCCGCCCATCCGGCGGATGAGTTCGTGTCCGGGGCGCAGGTAAAGGTGGTAGGTGTTGGCCAGCAGAATCCCGACGCCCAGATCTTCGGCCAGGTCGCGCTGGGTGAGTCCTTTGACCGTGGCCTGCGTGCCGACGGGCATGAATACCGGCGTTTCGATGGTCCCGTGCGGCGTATGGAGCAATCCCGCACGGGCACGGGTGTGCGGGCATTCGGCGACGATTTCGAAGGAAATTTGGGGCAACTGAGGGCCTACGCACCCATCATAACCCGGGGCGACGTCCGCGGGCTCCTGCTGCCACGAAAGCAAAGCAACCAACCACAGATGAACACGGATAAGCAGAAGAATGTTCAAGGTCTTTGCTTATCTGTGTTCAGCTGTGGCCAAAGGCTTTTCTAAAACAGCTTGATCCGCAGGAATTTCTGGGGATTCTCGCGAAACTCCTTGGTGGTCGCCTGGAACTCCTTCGCCATTCCCTGTAAGTTGTCGTAGACGGCCGATGTGGTGAGCATCGGTCCGGCGTTGAACTCGTCCACCTGGCGGACGATGGCGGCCGCCTGCCGCGTCCAATCGCGATAGGCGCGATCCGACGTCATCATTTCCGCGCCGTGCAGGCTCTCGATGGAGCGCCGCAGGTCGGCCACCTGCGCCAGCGCCTGTTCATACTGCTGGGTGTCGCGCAGCAGAGCTCCGCCCGTTCCCTGCCCCGATTGGAGGCGCGCCAGGCTCTCGTCCAACTGGCGCAAGGGTTCGGTGATCTGGCGGTACAACGTGTCCGTGTAGAGCGCTTGCCCGACGGCCGTCGTGGTGTCGGCGGCGACGTGTATGCCGCGTTGCAGCTCGGTGATCCGCTTGCGCAGGTCGTTGTAGATGGTCTCGCCCATGATGAACTCACCGAGCGGGCTTCTGCCCTGCTCGATGTCGTCCAGCAGGACCTCGATCAGGTGCATCTGCTTCTGGAACTGGGCGATATCCACGCGCTGCATCAAATCTCCCGAGCCTTTGAACTGGAGTTCGCCGCCCGGCATCAGGTGGCTGGCGCCGGTTCCGCTGGTCACATCGATGAACTTATCGCCGATGATCGTATCGGTAGCGGTCTCGGCGGTGGAATCGCCGGTGATGCTGGCCAACCGGTCGCGCCCGATGCTCATGGTGACCTTGACCACGCGATTTGCCTCATTGGAACCGGAAAGTTCCACCAGGATAACCTTGCCGACGCCGATGCCATCCACGCGCACCGGAGAACCCGGCGCCACGCCGGTGGCATCCGGCAGGAAGAGGTAGATTTGAGTTTTGGGCTCCAGGATGGTGCCGCCGGTGAGCAGGAAAGCCAGCGTCCCCAAAATCAGCAGTCCCGCCAGAATCACGGCGGAGGCGCGAAACTTCGCCCAATTGACCTGGCGAGCGGACGGCATTCACTTCGGATTGTACCGCGAGCTTCACGGTAACGCGGGGTACAATGAAAGCGTCTAGAGATAGCGAGGTAATCGGATGCCATCACTTGGTTTCCCGGAGCTGCTGGTGATCCTCGGGGTCGCCGTGCTGTTGTTCGGGGGAAAGAAAATCCCGGAATTGGCCAAAGGGTTGGGCGAAGGGATTCGTCATTTTAAGAATGCGTTGAAGAGCGATCCCGAAAAGCCGGAGGCCGCCGAGGTGGTGGTCCCCGAGGTGGTCAAGGTCGATAAAGTCTAGCCGTTGAAGATCCGAGCCCGCAAATTTGACGGCCGCTGCAGCCGGCACAAGCGATACAACCCCGCGGTCGATGGGCCCGGCGCCATCCGGGGCGCCTGTCCGCGCTGTAGCCTGCTGTTTGAAATCTGGGAAGCCTCCCTGCGTTTGAACAAGCTGATCCGCGGTTTCAACCCCAACCACGACGATCTCGAGCGTCCGATGGAGAAGGCGCCGGCGGTGGACCCGCGCCAGATGAGCCTGATCGGCGATTAGCTGGTCATCATGCTGCATCCGTAGAGCGACCAGACCCAGAGGGCGACCCAGAGGGTACCCCCGGTTGCCACGTCGGCGTCCTGGCCGGCGTTCTTCGAAGAATGCCGGTACGAATACCGCCATGGCAGCCGGGGTACCCTCTGGGTCTGGCTACGCTACGAAGCCAGCGCCCGCACCACGATCCAGGATTTTTCGAATAGGCTCAGGCGGACGCGGCGCGAGAAGACGTCGTAGTTGGTGGCTTCGATGCGCTCT
>JADGNT010000213.1 GCA_017883345.1 Candidatus Solibacter sp.
ATCGCCGAACTGCGCGATAATTCGGCGGGGCGGCTGACCATCGGCGCCAACGAATCGACCACCTTGTATTTGTTGAAGCACATCGAGCGCTACCGCGAGATGTACCCGAAGATAAAGGTGCAGATCCGGCGGAGTCTTTCGAGCAAGCTGCCCAACGAGCTGCTGGACGGCAAGCTGGTGGAGCGCAACATGGGGGTGGCGTTTCTGCCGCGCATGTGCGTGGAACAGGAAATCGAGCAGAAGCGGCTGTGCGAAGTGCGCGTGAAGGAGATGCACGTGGAGCGGAAAATCCGGCTGATCTACCCGACGCGGAGAGCGCTGAGTCACGCGGCGAAGGCGTTCCTCGAAGTGGTGGGATAGGGGGCCCCGGCGAGGTTCTACGGCGGCGCACTGGCCCGAATCGATGGCTGGAAGAACGGATTGCTGAATGGCTTGGCGCTTCAGAATTTCGGCGGTTTGCGCGATCCATGGCGGAAATGAAGGATCTCAACCAGACGCTTGTCCTCACGCACTTGGTAGTAGACGAGAATCGGGCTGTGGACTAGCTTACGCACCCGCGACTTTTTGCGAGTGGTGTTCCCCATGCGGGGGAACCGGCCAAGCAAATCGACGTGATCGAGCAACGCCTTGCCAAAACGGGAAGCGGCCTCGTCGTCGTCCTGGGCGATATGCCCCACGATCTCGGACAGATCGCTTAGCGCTCTTTGGGTGAAGAGAAGGCGGTAATCCACTTGGGCAAGAGCCTTCGGACTTCTTCTATGGGCACAGCACGGCCAGCCTCGGCGTCGCGGATGCCCTCATCAATGGCGGCAAGGGTTTCCTCGTCTTCCTCCTCATCGATGGGGGTCGGGTCGTCGAAGTCAATTCTACTGGCGTTAGCCATAGCTTCACGGTAGCGCGGATTAGCGGGTAGCGCAAACGGAACCAGCATCCGCCCATGGGAACGTGCGGCGAAAACCCGCCGGGAAACGGTTGCGCCAGGGGCTGGGGTAGACAACAAAAACGGGGCAGGACGGTGAGCGCCGTCACCGTCCTGCCCCTCTGCCCGTCTCGCGGCTATCGGTCGCCGACGAAATTGACCAGGACCTGAGTTTCGGTTTCCACCGGCTGCCCGTTCAGCAGAGTCGGGCGGTAGCGCCACTGCTTCACCGCTTCCACGGCTGCGCTGGTGAGCATGGGGTGGCCGGAGACTACTTTCACTTTCTTGATGTTGCCGTCCGCGCCGATGGTCGCAGTCAGCGTAACGGTGCCCTTGGCGCCGGTCTGCTTGGCGATCTTGGGATACTCGGCGTCCTTACGATAGATCAGCACGGCCTGCTGGATCTGCCCGCCGGACCGCGGCTTGGAATCGGCGGCGGGCGTGGCGGAGGGAGGAGCGGGTGATGCGAGCATGAACGGGGCCGGGGCCACGGCGTTCACGTTGAAACCGGGGATCGCCGAGGTGGTGGACCGATCGCCCGCGCCGACGGTGGGGGCATCCGGCATATCCGTGGGCGCCGCCGGGCGCAGTCTCAGCCCGAGCGATTCGGCCTTGAACTGCTTGAGAGGCGCCGGGGCCGGTTTGGAGGGCTCTTCCGCAAGCGGATCTCCGTTGGGATTAAGCGATGCGTCCGGCAGCGCCGCCCCGGCGACAGGTTTGGTTGCGGTCGCGGGACTGGTTGCCTTCGTGGACGCCTCGTTTTGTTCCTGCAGTGGCGAAGGCGGCCGCAACATCCGAACCGATTCGCTGGTGGTCTTTTTCCGCGCTTTGTCGAGCACTTCCATTTTGAAGCTGATGTCCTGGCCGGAGGGCGAGTAGAGGATCCTGCCGGTGGACAATTGCGCCAGGTCCATTTGCACGTTCTCGTGCTGATCGCCGTCGGTTATGGAGAGCACGGCTTTGCTGGCGTTGCGGATGGCTTCCGCATCGGGGCTCCAGGTGAGCAGCAATTCGCCGGCGGCGCGTTCCACGCGCAGTTGCAACTGAGAGGAGTCCTTGCTCACCGGCGCGGGGGTCTTGGAGTTGGTGCGCAACAGGCCGGGGTATACAAACAAGGCGACAAAGAGGGCGACGCTGGCCGCCGCCGCGAGCATCAGTTTCATCCCCTTGCCGCTGCGTGCGGCGGGAGCGGCGATTTCCGGCGCCACCACGGCAGGCAGCGCCTCCGCCTTTTCGGCCTTGGCGGGCGCGGCGATCTTCGGGGCGGGAGCTTCGCTCTTCGCGGCGTTGTCGGCCCTGACCGCCTTATCGTACTTGTCGTTCTTATCGAACTTGTCGTACTTGTCGTTCTTGCCCGGCTTTTCGGTTTTGGCAGGCTTGTCCGGAACGATTGCGGTTTTTACTTCCACTGCCGGCGCGGCCGGCGTCACCATGGCAGCGGGTGCGGGCGCGCTCGCCACTGCCACGGGCGCGGCGGGAGGTGCGGGCTCGGCGACGGGCACGGGCGGTAGGGAAGTTTCGCGGCGGGAAGCGATGGGCACGATCTGCGCCCGCACGTTGCCTTTGGGCGTCAGCGGCGGCGCTGCGGAAGGCGCCGCGGCTTTGGGGTCGGCAGGTGCCGGCGCCTGGCCAGTGCCCAGTTCGCGGGAACGGAAAGGAAACTCGAGGCAACTGGCCTCTCCGTTCACTTTGCCGTTTTCCCGGATGAAGATGCCGGCCGTGCTGGCCTTGGTGGCAAACGGCCGTACCAGGAGTGCGACATGATGCGGGTCGCGGAATCGCGCGTGGAAGAACGCCAGGTCGTCGACGTCCAGCGAGATGCCTTTGCGGGTGTGGCTGCGGAAGAATCCCGCCACGCCGCGGCCGGCGGCCAACCATTGTTGTATGGCCTGCTCGAAGCGTCCCATATCGGCGTCGCTCAACCGGTACAGCGGGCCACGGCTGTAATCGCACGCGATCAACTCATAATCCGCGATGGAAACCACCAGCGGACTTCCCGGCGAGACGTCCCCGACGAGCAAGCCACCGATTTCCGAACCGCGCGAAGTCAGCGAGCGGAAATTCTCCACCGCTTCTCGCTCCAGCCGGTCGATCAAGCTGAAGGGGATCCGTACCGACACCGGTTTTTGCGGGACTTCCCACAGATACAAAGGGGAAGATGCAGTCTGTACGTCAAAACGTTCCGCGCGTGCCGTCGACTCAGTCATCGAAATCCTCCGCCGGCCCAGAGCAAATTGAATTTGGACCAGCTCACGACGATTTTACTCAATACTTTCCCAATTTAGGCGCTTATTTCAGGTATTTATTTATCGATATCAAATGCAGGCTAGTGAGTGTTAACTATTGATATCATTCGCCGTCTAGCTTGTTATCTTTAGTTAGCCTCCAAACAGTGCCACCATTTATCCTAGTAATTCCGAAAACATTTTCATATACTGGTGCCGAAAATGAATGCGAGAAGCTGTCAGCTCTGCGGAAAACCGTTAAGCCGGCTACGAGTCGGCGGCGATGGCGACTTCTGCTCGCGTGAACACCGCAACCAGCACCGGCTGCGCGCCGGGATGGACCGCCTGGAAGAAGCCAATAAGGTTACCAGCCTGATGCGGCGGCGGGAGAATCCGCGCCACATCGCGGCGGCGCGGTTGATGTGCAACTCCGCGCTGGAACACCGCGGGTTTCTGGAACCGAAGCAGCTCGCGTCCAAGAGGGACATCGCCGCCTTTTCGCCGGTGTTGCCCGCTCCCGCCGCGCCGCGCGTCGCTAGCGGTGTGGACCGGTATCAGCCGCCGCGCGCTTCGCGGCTGCCCGGGACCGACGCGTCCCGGCGGGCGGATACTTCGCGGATGCGCATCGACAACCGGGGCACGATGCCCTTGGTTCCGCCCCGCCGCCAGCAACTGCTGGCCAAGATTTCCCAGGCGCCGCTGGTTTCGCTGCGCTGCCAGACGCCGGCGCCACGGACGGCGCCGCGCGATTATGGAATGCTGCGCCGGGGCCAAATTCGCGTTCACCTGGGCGATGGCAGCCTGGCGCCGGGTGCGCTCCAACCGCGGCGTGCGCTGGCTTTGGACCACCAAACCCATCCGCGCAGTATCCAATCATATGCTCTGGAAGGCAATGCGCTGCGGGTTTCGATTGCGATGGGATTCCGCATGGCGACAGTGAACTGGCGCGATTTCCTCAGCCAGCCGCCGGCGCCGGCGGCTTTGGTGTGGCCGCGCACTCCGCGCAGGGTTCCGCGGGAAAGCCAAGATTCCACGGCCACGAACCACAACCTGGATATACAAATCCCGAAGTTCCGCGCGCGCCTTCCCGAGGTCGCCAACCGGGCGCGTCGCGCCCAATTCGTCTTTCCGGAAAGCCTGGCGCCGCGCCCACAGCGGCCGGCCACCGGCGCCCAGCCGGCCAAGCGCGCCACGGATGTCTCGTGGAGGCCCGCGGAGCCGCGTTCGAGAGATATGGCGGTCCGGCCACCGTCCGCCGGGTTTGCCAAGCGCAACGGAGCTCATGTTTTCACCGTTGTCCTGCTGCCATCGAGTACGCGTCCCGTGCGGCAAGTCGCGTTCACGGCATTTATCCCGCGGGAGCCCGTGGGCTGCCCAAAGGTCGCGTTCGAAGGCATGGCAGCCGCGGCCATCGCCGGTTCGCCGGTAGCCGCGGGAGCGGGCGCCGACATAGCGCCGGCCCAGCCCGCCTCGCCTGCCGAGCCAGCGGCCATGGTGCGCATCGAAGAACACTTTGAATCCGGCTGGGGCAATTGGGTGGGCGGCATGAAGGGTTGGAAGGTGGACGTCGCCGGCGTGCGCCCCGGCCCACTCGCCCTATACGTTCCGACGCTGGAGCTGATCGACTATGAATTGGAGTTTCTGGCGCGGATTGACACGCGCAGCCTCAACTGGGTGGTGCGCGCCGCGGGGCTCGACGAATACCTGCGTTGCACGCTCACCGCGGTTCCCGGCGGCGAGTTGGAATTCAGCCGTTGTGCCGTGGTGGCGGGCGTGGCGCAGGCGCCGGTTACAGCGCCCCTGCGCCTGCCCGGAAAACCGCGGTCGGCGATGACCGTCGGCACGAGCGTTTCCGGCGACAGCTTCACGGTCAGCGTGGACGGCCATAGCATCGACAGTTGGGACGACCACCGCTTCCCGATGGGAGGCATAGGATTCACCGCCGCTCCGGATGACCCGGCGCGCCTCTATTGGGTAAGGCTCTCCTCTACAGAATTAACCGCCAAGGAGTATCGGAAAAAATGAGTACCACAGCCATGAGAACGCCCGCCAAGGTCCAGACCCTGCGCGCGCACGAAATTGACGGCGGCGATAAGGGCGCCGGATCGCAGACGCATTTGGCGCGAGCCGTCACCCTGCACCTTGCCGGCAAGCGCGAGGAGGCACTCAAACAATTACAGCGCGCCATTGCCGCCAACGAAGCCTCGGCCGAGATCTACCGCGCCATGGGGCATATCCAGTTCGAGCTCGGCAACTTCGAGGAGGCGGCCAAGAGCTACCGCATCCTGGCCCAGGTGAAGCCGCAGTACGCCATGGGCTGGTTCAACCTTGCCGTCTGCCTGGAACGCGCCGGCGGGTGGGAAGACGCCGCACAGGCCTTCCATCGGGCGTGCACGCTGGATGCCGGCTACTTGGATGCGCACCTCGGTCTCGGTGTCTGCCATCTGCGGCAGGAGGATCCCAAATCCGCGCTGTTCAGCTTCAGCCGCTGCCTGGAGTTGAATCCGGCGCACCAGGAGGCGCAGTTCGGCAAGGCGGTGGCGCTGCAATCGCTCGGTCATCCGGACGAGGCGGCGCAGATCTATCAGAAGATTCTGGAACGCAATCCCGATTGCGAAGAGTCGCTCGCCAACCTGGTTCTGATCGGCATGGCGAAAGAAGACTTCGACATGGTGCGGGAGTACGCCGAGCATCTGCTCGAACTGCGTCCGGAGTCCACGGTGGCGCTGGAAGGGCTGGCATCGTGGGCCTGCGCGGCCGGCGAGCAAGCGCTCACGGCGAAGTTCTGCACGCTGCTGGTGAGCGCGGTGCCGGGCCACTTCGAAGGCTGGTTCAACCTGGCGCTTTCGCATCAGAAATCGGGCCGTTTCGAGCCCGCCTCCGAAGCCTACGGGGAGTGCATCAAGCTGCGCGGGCAATCCTGCGAAGCCCACACCAACCTGGGCATCGTGCGCGAGCAACTCGGCGACCTGGCGGGCGCGCGCTCGGCCTACGAACGCGCCATCAAGGCCGGCCCCGAGGCGCTGGCCCCACTCTGGAACCTCGCGCTGCTGCTGGAACACCAAGGCCAGTTCGAAGAGGCCGAACGCTACTACAAGCAGGTGCTGGAGCGCGCTCCGAAAGAAGAAGAAGCGCGTTTCCGCATGGGCTACCTGCGCTTGCAGCGCGAAGATTTCCGCGGCGCCGCGGAGGCCTTCGAAGGCTGCCTGAAGTACCGCCCCGCGTGGCCGGAAGCCCACGCCAACCTGGCGCTGGCATACAGCGGCCTGGGCGAGAGAGACCACGCCGAACGCCTGTACGAAAAGATGCTCGACGCCGACCCGAAATCCATGGACGCGTTGCGCGGCCTCGCCGCGCTATCCATTCAGGCCAACGATTTCGACACCGCGCTGGAGTTCCACGTGCGCCTGATCGATCTCGGCGAGCGCTCTCCGGAGGTGCTCTACAACGCGGGCTTGATGTACGAAAAAGCGGGCCAGCTCGACCAGGCAGTCCGCATGTATCGCGATGCGCTGGCGCAGCTACCCGACATGCCCGAGGCGCTGCTCAATTTGGGCCGCATTCTGGAATCCAACGGCAAGACGGAAGAAGCCCGCTCCTGCTGGAGCAAGGCGCTGGAATCCGAGCCCGCACTCGCCCAAGGCTACTTCGGCCCGGCCATCGATTAACTACCGTAGCGCAGCCTTCCAGGCTGCCATGCCCCCATTCGTGGGGGCATGCTTCCCCGTGTGTCTTGACAACCTGGCGTGAGATAATCGTCTGGCCATGTCAGCACAACGTTACCTTCGATTCACCGCGGCGGCATTTGTATTGTCCGCTACTCTTTGCGCGCAGCCTCCACAGGGCGGGCGCGGTGGTCCGCAACCCGAATTCATGCGCCAGGCGCAGCAGTCGCTGCGCGACGGCAAACTCGACGATGCCCTCGGCGTGTACCAGAAGGAATTGGCCACCAATCCCAATTCGGTACCGGCCAACAACGCGGCCGGCACCGTGCTCGACCTGATGGGCAAGGGCGCCGAGGCGCGCAAGTTCTTCCAGAAAGCCATCGATGCAGCCCCGGACGCCAACGCCAGGCAAGCCGCCCAGCGGCAGATGGCGATGTCGTACGCCTTCGAGGGGGATTGCCGCAACACCGTGAAGTACGAACAGATGGCGATCGCCTACTGGGTGACGCGCGAAGTGGCGGAACCGCGGAACGCCTTCTACCAGCAAGGCGAGTTGGCCAACGAAGCGGCGCGCGTCTGCATCGATTCCGGCGACCTGGAGAACGCTGGGATCTGGTACAGGAAGGGCACCGAACTGGGGCTCAAGGAACCGGGCAACGAGACCCATCCCAAGAGCCTGTGGAACTTCCGCCTGGAGCATGCGCTGGCGCGGATCGCGGCGCGCCGGGGCAACCAGGCCGAAGCGCAAAAGCACGTGGCGGCGGCCAAGGCGGCGTTGGACGGCGACCCGAAGATGGCCGAGGCGCAGGCGCGCTTCTTCCCCTACCTGACCGGCTACGTGGCGCTCTACACCGGCGATCATAAGTTAGCGCTCGACGAATTGCAGAAGGCGGTGGCCATGCAGGGCAACGC
>JADGNT010000214.1 GCA_017883345.1 Candidatus Solibacter sp.
AGAAGCCCGGCGTGCTCGATCGCGGGAGCTTCACGATACGACACGCCGAGATTCTGGGACTGATCGGGCAGAGCGGGAGCGGCCAGAGCACCATCACGCTGGCCGTGCCGCGGCTCCTCGAGCTGCGCGGCGGCAGCGTCCGCGGCACCATTCATTTTTGTGGACGCGACCTGATGACCTGCAACGCGAGCGCGCTTCGCCGGATTCGCGGCAGGGAAATCGGATTGGTTCCACAGAGCCCCATGTCCGCGCGCAACCCGGCGCTGCGCGTCGAGACCCACCTGCGGGATGCGGCGGACAGGAAGAGCTTCCAAAAAGTTTCGGAGGGAAACCGGCTATATTGAATCGTGGGAGAACCGTGGCGGCGCATGCTGGCTGTTGGCCTCGCCTTCCTGCTGGCGATCGCGGGCACTTTCGTCTTCGCCTACAGGGCCGGCCGGCACGTGCGGCAGATCCGCACGGAAAATGAGCCCATCCATGGCTGGATGTCGGTCCCATTTATCGCCCATACCCACCACGTCCCCGCCTCCGTGCTGTTTCAAGCCATTGGGGTTCATCCGCGGGAGCCGCATGATCGGCGATCCGTTCGCCAAATCGCTCACGACCTGAACCGCCCCGTTCCTGAACTGATAGCCCAACTGCAACGCGCCATCGATTCCGCCGCGCATCCACCCGGCGGCCAACCGCGATGAACGATCAGCTCCTCGCGGTGGTTTCACAGTACGGCGCCCCGGCCCTTTTCGGAATCGTGACCATCGCCGCCATCGGAGTGCCGCTGCCCATCACGCTCCTTCTGATTGTCGCCGGCTCGATGATTTCGCAAGGCGCCATGAGCCTCTGGGGGGCTATTGGCGCAGCCGGCGCCGGTTCCGTCCTCGGCGATCAGGCCGGCTACGCCATCGGCCGATGGGGAGGGCCGGCTGTCGTCACCAAGCTTAGCGGTCTGTTCGGCAGGCGCGCCAGCCTGCAGACCATGGAAGCCAAAGCGAAAGCCTGGGGCGGCCCCGGTATCTTTATCACCCGCTGGCTGCTCAGTCCCCTGGGACCCTGGATCAATCTGGTCAGCGGCACGGCCCGCTACCCGTGGCACCGATTCCTCTTCTGGGACATCCTAGGTGAAATCACCGGGGCCGCCGTCTATATCTCTTTGGGGCGGTTCTTCAGCGATCGCGTCATGGCCTTATCCGCGGTTCTGAGTGACCTGACTTGGGCGATTGCGGCACTGCTGGCGGCCGTCATTCTCGGATATCAACTGCTGGCGCATTTGCGCCGGCCGCGGGTCCAGTAAGGCCCAAGTTGCGTGATCCGCGCATTATTTGTCGAAGAACGGGTGGCCCGCGACGGGTGGATTTGGAGACGCGACGCGGAGCATGCGCATGGTGGCATCCTCGAACAACAGCGAGGGAACGACGAGCGAAACCGGCGTCGCGTTATCCTCCGATTCGAACGACATCATCATTCCCGGACCGTTTTGCGCCGGACGGTATTGCACGGTCAGGAAATTCGGCTCCTTCGAAGCAGCGACGATGTCTTTGAACGCCGCGGGGTTCATGCCGACGAATTGCAGGCCGCGGACCAGCTCCTCGTGGCCATCGGGGAAGACTTTGTAGGCGAGCACAACGTTGTTGGCCGTCCTCAGGCGACGCACCACGACGCCGAAGGGGCGGTTGCGCTGCTTGATGAGGTCGATGAATTTGGCGCGGAGGTCGGCGGCGCTCAAGCCCGCGGATGACGTCACAATCACGTTCGAGGGCGCGGCTTGTCCGGCGTGGCGGCTGCCGGTGGTGTGGTCGAAGCCGCGAACGGGGTCGCGCGACATGAGCAGAGTCTTGAGGATTCCGCGGTCGATGAGACGGACTTCGCGCGAAAGCATGCCGTCTTCATCCATTTTCGATTGCGCAGCCACGTGGCGACCCTGATACTCGGCGATCAGCGGGTTGTCGACGACACTCAAGAACTCGGGGAGCACGCGGGCGCCGACCCGGTCGAGAAAGGGATTCTCAGCCTGGTTCGTGTTGTTGATGTTCATCCCCTGCATGCCGTTGATGGTTTGTTTGGCGCCGATCAGATCGTGCAGGAACATGAGCCGGAACATTTGGGGCGCGGCGTCGCCCTCGGCCAGCACGGGGCCGCTGTAGCTCGCCAGAGGTGGAGCGTCGCGGAGATCGGTGAGGTTCTTGCCCAACTCCTGGATGCGCGATGCCAGCTCGTCCTGGGAGGGAAGCTCGGCCACGGAGCGGCCGTGGAACCAGAGGAAATCGTCGAGCATGGTGCCGTCGGCAGCCTGGGTGGCGGCACTCGCGTTGAACGCGATGGAGGGTTCGCGCCGCGCGTAGGAGGTGCCCTCGCTGGTCAGATAGCGGCTGTAGGAATTGCTGGCGTTGAAACTCACCGCGGAAGTGTGAATCGCGGGCATCTTGCGGAAGAGCGCCGAAAGCGCGCGCGCCTCGCTCTCCCATTTGGGAAGGTCGATCTTCGCGGCGGGCAGTTCGTGGCTGGTGGTGACGGGCTCTTCCTTGCTGAAATCGTCGGACTCGTCGGTGCGGGTGCGGTTTTGCAGCGTCGCGCGTTTCTTGGAGATGTCCTCCACGGCCTTCTTATAAACGGAGTCGGTGCCCAGCCAGAGCTGGCGCCGCAACTCCTTATAGTCGTCTTCCACGGTGAGCATCATGGTGCCGTTGTAGATCTGCGTGGTGGTTCCCTGGTTCATGTTGAAGAAGAAGAAGTGGGAATTGTCGAGCTTGTAATCGCCGACGCGCACCTCGACGTGGAGCCTGCGGGAACGGCTGGAGTTGCTGCGGTTCAGAGCGCCGAAGCTGGCGCCGGCGCCGGCGTTTTCGGAATCGACAACGCGGTAGGCGATGAAGTAGGGCTTTTCGAGATTCTCGATGGTGAGCTGCTTCATGGAACGGGCCATCTCATCGCGCATGGCCTTCATGACGATATCGTCCTGGGCATGCAAGCTTGCCATGCATGCGGCCGCGGTGAGCAGCAGGGAGAGTCTGGCGATTCGCATCTCTATTTCCCTCCTTCAAACGGCGCCGGCAGGATGGGAATGCGTTCCTGCGACTTGGCCTTCTTCTGGACTTCGATCTGAGTTACGAAAATGGCGGGTGAGGATGCCGAAACGGGCACGCCGCCGGATTCGGCTCCGCAGATGCCGTTAAACACCGCCACGTTCTTGTCGGCGGCCGCGATCTTGCTGAAGGTGGTGAGGGGCGTGCCGATGAGGTCGGCGCCGCGCACCAGTTCCTCGCGGCCATCGGGATAGATGCGGTAGACCATGAGGGGCAGCACGTTGAAGGCATTCGGAACGGTGCGGCCGGTGAAGGTGAAGCCGCCCTGGATATCGTCGAATAAGAGGCCGTAGGGCAAGCCCTGTTTCTTGATTTCGGCGATGAGCAATGTCTTGAGATCGGGCTGGACGGCGGATGGCTTCACTTCGACGATGAGGTTGGACTGGCGGGCGACTGGAGCCATGCCCACCTGCTTCCTGCCATGCCCATTGGATTGCGGAATGCCTTCCACGGGCTTGCGCGACATCAGAAACGTCTTGAGGACGCCGTTTTCGACCACGGCCACCCGGCGGGCCTTGACGCCCTGGTTGTCGTAGAGATAAGAACCGGCCAGATCGGTATTGGCGAGGCGGCGCGTGGTGGGGTCGAAGTAAACCGAAAACTCCTTGGCGAGAATCGGCTGGCCGATTTTCTGCTTGAAGGTCTGGGCGTCGTCGGAATTCTTCTGCCGCTGTCCTTCCACGCGATGGCCGAAGATTTCGTGGAAGAAGACGCCGCTGGCGCGGCCGGAGAGAATCGCCGGCCCGGTGTAGGTGTCCACAACGGGCGCCACCCGCAGCGCCTCCATGTCATGGATCATCTTGTCGACGGCTTTGAGTACGGTGGCATCGTCGGGCAGGTCCTTCTCGCTGAATCCGAAGTAAGATTCGTATCGGGGCAACTCCATGCCGTCGGAGGCCTTGGTGTTGGCGACGATGAAAAGGCGGAAGGCGGGCTGCGAGGTCTGGATGACGGCGCCTTCGCTGTTCACATACCAGCGGGTTTCGGCGGCGGCGGAAAATGACGCGGAAGCCTGATAAATGTTCGTGTACCGGGCGAAGGGGGCGGTGTACTTGCGGATCTTATCTTCCCATGCGGCACGGTTTACCTGGACGTCGACGATGGGTTCGGAGTAATGCTCAGGCGCCTCGCGCGAGAAGTCGACCGATTTATCTTCCTGCGCCACCTTCACCTGGACGTTGGTCTTGACCTTGGTCAACTGATCGAGCGCGCGTTTGTAACTGGCGTCGGTCTGGTGCCAGATCATGGCGCGAATCGCATCGGGGTCGTTATCGATGGGCACGACAGTGGTGCTGTACTGGGGGTAGTTCATCTCGCCGCGAACCTCGCGCGTGTTATCGAGGGTGTAGTCGCCCACGCGGAGATCGACATCGAGTTGGCGGTTGCGATAATCGCCGCTGCCTTGGAGTTTTCCGAACGCGCCGGCGACTCCAATAGAGTGCGTTTCGGTGATCTCGTAACTGAGATAGTACGGCGGGACGGGCTGCGACTTGAGCTTCGCCTGAGTGCGGGCGAGTTCGGCGTTCATGGCCACCAGCACGGGTGACGAGGGCGGCTGCGCGTGTAAGAGAAAGAAGGCGCCAGCCAGTAGAGCGGTTCCAAAACCAAGGAGATTATTAGAAGGACGCCAACCGTGTGGGGGCGAACCAAAGGTGGAATAGCGCATAGTGTGACTCGGACTATGAGTATATCGCGAAGCGGAAAAGGGTATTGGGACGGCCTGGCCTGGGACGAGTTCTGTAACTGCCCATGCGTTTACGAATAGTTGGCGAGAACAACCCACCAGATAACCGGCCCCCGGTCCCCCAACAGCGATTGGGGAAGTGTGTCGGGACGCCTGCCCGCCGTTACGCCTACGTTAAGTGAACCGTATTGGGATTAGCCCGGGTCAGCCCTCGGCCCGCGGCAGAATCAGGAAGCCGCTTTCCACCTGGTCGCTCAGAATCCGTGTCCAAACCCCGCGCGCGCGTCCTTCCACACTCCCGTAGGCGAACTCCACGATGTGCCCCGAAACCAGCGCGTGGAAGCTGTGCCGGGTGCGAAAACCGCTGCTGTTGGTGTCCAGCATCTGGCCGGGGACGCTGACGGTGGCGAACCCTTCCGGCCGTAATTTGACCTGCCCGTTCGCCGGCCGGCGCGGTTCGGTGCTCCGGCCGGAGGGGTTGTCTGCTGGAAAAGAACATTGGGCCGCCGATGAACACCGATGAACACGGATAAGCAGTCCACAGTCTTATCTGTGTTTATCTGCGTTCATCGGCGGCTGAAATAATGTCTTCCTGTTTCTCCGCGTCTCTCTCGTTGAATCGGCTTCCTGTTCAGTGCCGCTCCGCTCACCCCAGGCAAAAGCTGCGCATGGAGAGATTCCCGTGATGAAAGCCGGCGAAGATCGTCTCTAGCGAATCGTCCGGCCACGCCGCGCCCATCACCGCGAACAGCGGGTCGAAATGCTCCGTCGTGGGCACCGACAGGCGCGCGTGCGGAGCCGAACGGCGGTACTCGTACAGCTTCCCGATCTCGCGTTTTTCCACCTGCAGTGCCACCCACGCGTCGAACTCCGCCGCCCATTCGTCCACCGGCGCGTTCTTGTCGGCGAGGCGCACGCGCGACAGGTTGTGCACGATTCCCCCGCTGCCCACCACCAGCACGCCGTCGTCGCGCAGGGGCCGCAGCGCGCGCCCCAGTTGAAACAGTTGCGGCGGATCGAGGAACGGCATGGAAACTTCCAGCACGGGCAGTTTCGCTTCCGGCCAGGCCAGCCGCGCCGGGACCCAGGCGCCGTGATCGAGGCCGCGCACCGTATCGAAAGTGGTGTCCTGATCGCCGGCCAGCAGCACGCCGGCAATCCGCGCCGCGAGGCCCGGGTCTCCCGGCGACGGGTATTGAATGCGGTAGAGCTCGTCCGGAAAGCCGCCGAAGTCATAGAGCAAGGGCATCTGGTCCCAAGCCGTCACCCGCAGGGGCCGCGACACCTGCCAGTGCGCCGAGATTATGAGGATGCCCCGCGCGTCCACGTGCTTGTCGCCAAATGCGCGCAACGCCGCCGCGTGGGCGTCGCCCCCCAAGGCCGACATGGGTGACCCGTGAGCCAAGAATACCGCCGGTTTCCGCATGACAGAAACCCGGGGACAGACCCGAACCTCCCCGAGTATCACGCCTTCGAAACGGGGAAACGTCGGGTCTGTCCCCGGGTTACTACTCTTCTTTGGCGACCACCACGGTGATTTCCACCGTGACGTCCTTGTGCAGCCGCACCGGCACCTTGTACTCGCCCAACTGCCGGATGGGGTCGTCCAGTTGAATCTTGCGCCGGTCGATGTTGTAGTCTTGCGCGGACAGAGCTTCAGCGATATCCTTGCTCGTCACCGAGCCGAACAACTGATCGTTCTCGCCGGCCTTTTGCACGATCCGGACGGTCGCCCCGGTCATGATCTTGGCCAGATCTTCGGCCTCACCCTGAACCTTGACTTCCTTGCGGAGGTGCGCCTGACGTTCCTGCTCCACGATCTTCTTGTTGGATTCGGTGGCCGCCACGGCCATGCGCTTGGGCAGCAGGAAATTGCGGGCGTACCCCGATGCGACCTTGATTACCTGCCCCCGGACGCCCAACTTTTCGATGTCTTCTCTGAGAATGACTTCCATATTTCCTCCCGCTTAGAACGCGGCCGCGAACGGCAGCAGCGCGATGTTCCGCGCCTTCTTGATCGCGTCCGTGAGCCGCCGCTGGTGCGGCGCGCACACGCCCGAAATACGGCGCGGCACAATCTTGCCCCGCTCCGCCACGAAGGCGTGCAGCATTTTCACGTCCTTGTAGTTGATATCGTCGATCTTCTCGACGCAGAACCGGCATACCTTCTTGCGCCGGAAATACTGCTTCTTCTGGGTGGCAACCGCCTTGTCGCCGCCGGTGGGGCGCTGCGACGCGCTGCCTGGTCTTCCTTTAGATTCCGCCATGGCTTATGCCTCCTTCGGCAGGCCCGGAAGGGGCGCGCCCGGTACTGGTCCTGCTGCTGGTGGTTCGGTCATCTGCTGCGCCAGGGAAGGCTGCGCCGGAACCGGCGTGGCCGGGGCATTCAGGGCGCGCTTCGCCGCCCGCTTGTCCCGTTCCTTCTTGCGCTTATCCAACCGCTTCAGCGTCTCGTCGATGCGCACCGTGAGGAACTTCAGAACCACGTCCGAAACTCGCAGACGGCGTTCCAATTCCTTTACCACCGCCGGCTCCCCCGAGAACTGGAAGAGCACGTATGTTCCCTCCCGGTACTTGTCCACGCGGTAAGCCAGCCTGCGCTTGCCCCATTTGTCGACTTTGTCTACCGTAGCGCCTGCCGCGATCAACTGCGTCCGTATGGTTTCTACGAACTGATCGACCTCTTCATCTGGCGCATCCGGCTTTACTATGAACAGCTCTTCGTAAATCCGTGTCATGCTTCCTCTATGTTTAAGCCTGGGGCGCGACGATTGTATCTCGTCATGGCCTTTTCGACGCCTTCGGCAATTATGGAACGAACCGCGTCGGCCGCGAAGCCGACGAATTCGTCCAATTCCTTCATTTGCGAGCGCTTGATGGGCGCCAGCACAAATTCCGCGCCATCCCGAATCGGGTGGCCCGGATGAATTCCTAACCGT
>JADGNT010000215.1 GCA_017883345.1 Candidatus Solibacter sp.
GCATCCACGCGCACCGCCTGTGCGAACAGAAAGCCATACACGCCCTCACCGATTTCGCGCACGAACTTGCCCGTGCGGTCGAACTCGAACAGGCGCGAGCCGCCGTGCGTGAAGGTGCGCGACGCGCCCCACGTTGCGTTGGCGCCGCCGGTGCGTGTGTACACGAAGAGGTTGCCCTTGGAATTGGTGGCCACTCCGGCCGCCTCGCCGAGATGGATGCGCTCGGGC
This sequence comes from Candidatus Solibacter sp., assembly GCA_017883345.1. GTDB lineage: Bacteria > Acidobacteriota > Terriglobia > Bryobacterales > Bryobacteraceae > Solibacter. The sequence continues at coordinate 229 of JADGNT010000215.1, forward strand.
AGCTTCAGCGGATCCGGCGCCGAATCGAAGGCGATCTGCGCGCAGAGCGAAGTTGCCATCGCCAGTGTGATGATGAGCATACCGTGGCGCAGGCACTCGTGCCTGCCGCGTCGAGTCTCAACTCGACGCTCTTGCGCGCCAGGGCAGAAAGCGTCGGCATGAGTGCCGACGCGGCAAGCACGAGTGCTTGCGCCACAAATGCCAGTCATTGCGCCCTCCTCACCGGATGCAGCGTCAGCTTCTGCACCCGCCACGAAACGATCTCGCTCACCAGCAGTTCGTTCTCGTTGCGGCAATCGATTTCGTGCACGGTAGAGAACTCGCCCAGGTTCTTGCCCGCGTGTCCGAACTTGCCGATAACGGTTCCGTCCAGTTCCATCTTGTAAATCTCGCCGGTCACCGCGTTAAGCAGCGAATTGTTGCTGTCCGGATTCGAGTTGGAGCTGTAGAGATATTGGTGGGGCCCGGGGGAGATGCACACGGCCCAGGGCGCCCCCACCCGATCGTAGATGGCCTTGAAGGTGAGGTCGTTGTCGAAGACCTGAATGCGGCTGTTGGAGCGGTCGCCGACGTAGACGTTGCCTTTGGCATCCGTCGCGATGGTATGCGGCAGATTCAATTGGCCGGGCGCCCCGCCCTTGCTGCCCACCGACGCGATGAAGCGTCCATTCTTGTCGTACTTAACCACGCGCGAATTGCCGTAGCCGTCGGCGACGAAAATGTTTCCCGCCGCGTCCCAGGCCACGTCCGTCGGACGATTGAATGTGTAAGGCTCCGGTGACGCCGGCGCGGCATCCGCGGGCTCCGGCCTTCTGCCCAGCACCATTACTACGCGGCCTTCGGGATTGAACTTGATCACCATGTTCGAGCCCTCGTCCACGGCCCAGATATTGTCCTGGGCGTCGACCCGCACCGCGTGCGCGAACACAAAGCCGTAGAGCCCTTCGCCGATCTCGCGGAGGTAGTTCCCCTTCGCGTCGAATTCGAAAAGCCGCGTGGCTTGGCTGCGTGTGTACACGAAGATGTGTCCCTTGGAATTGGTGGCCACCCCGATGCCTTCGCCCAGGTACAGGTTGGGCGGCAGCTTGAGGAAATTCGGCGCCGATTCGAACGGGATCTCCGGAACGTCCTGCGCTTTCGCCCGTGCGTTGAGTTGCGCCTGCGTCAGTCCCTCGGCAGGCGTTGGAGCCGGCGTTTGGGCGAATTGGGGCATCGCACAGGCCAGCGCCGCCCACAGCAGACAGGTCTTGGTCTCCATATCGCTCCTAATGGGTTTTCGCCAGTATACACCCAGTGGACATGGCAACGGGTACAATGGGGCGCATGATTGGCTGCGTTGCGATGTTGCTGTTGGCGGTGGGGGTATGGGGGCAGACGGAAAATTTGTGTTGCGGCAGGACCAGGTGACGGCGGAGCGTCCGGGCCGCGTGCTGCTGGGACCCTCCGCGGAAAGGTAAGCTACGATGCCGGACATTTCCTTTACCGACGATTTGGGGAAGCCCGTCGAAACCGTAAAGATCGATCCCTCCCAGCCCTCGTCGCTGGTGAGCTATGCGCGTTCGCAACTGCTGCACCTGATGGTGGCGCCGGATTTCGTCGCGCTACAGGGCACGGCGCTGTCAGAGGCCGCGGCGCAGCCGACCGAGTTTCAGGCGACGCTGGGCAACGAGTTCCAACTTGGCATGGCGCAACCGGAGATCACGCTCACCCCGAAGGTGCAGGCGGTGCTGCGCGCCGACGCGGCGCATGCGGGGCTGGAGGTGACGGGGAGTCTCGGGCTTGGCGTCGGCGGTTCGGCCGGCGATCTGACGTTTGGCCTGGACGCCAAGAGTAGTGTGACCATCGGGTTCGACAAGGCGTTTTCCGGGGCGGCGGCGGGGCCTTCGCTGGGCGGCGCGGTGGGCCAGATGCTCTCGGGGTTCGCGATCGCGGCGAGCGTCGCCGACCTCGGGCTGCTGCAGGCCGGCGACGTGTGCACGGTGTCCGGACAGGGCAGCCTCAAGCTGACGGGCGGTTTCGAGATCGCCACTCTGGTGAATCCGCTGGCGTCGGTGAAGCTGCCGCTGAACGCCGGAAGCATCGACGTGAAGGATGGCGTGATGGCCGGCGTGTCGGCGTCGATCGGCATATCGGGCGCGTACCAGATTCGGGCTAGCGGCCTGGCCGGCGACGCGATCGGGCTGCGCTTTCTGAAGCAGAAGGGCGCCACCTTGCGCAGCGATTTCACGGCGTCCGCCAGCGCCAGCGTGAAGTTCGGCAATACGGATCTGCTGGCCGCCCTGCTGGGCGCGATCGGCAAGAGCGGCGCGGATCCGAAGCTGCTGGAAGGCCTGACTGAGGCGGAGGCGCGGACGTTCAACGCCGCGCTGCAGGAAGGCGTGGATCACGCCTTGCAGGCATCGCTCGACCTGGCGCTTTCCACGGCCGCGGAGGACGAGGCCGTCTTCGAGTACGAAATTCAACTGGGCGCGCTCGACGGAGCGTCCACCGCGGCCGTGAATCGCGCGCTGCACGGCGATCTCACGGCACTCTCCGAACTGGAATCGCCCGCCGGTGTGACCCTGCGCAGCAGCATCCTGACGCGCATGCGCAGCCAGGGCGTCACGCTCAAGGTCAACCTGCTGGGGATCGTGAACCTGATTTCGGTGTCGAAGCTGATCGGCAAGTGCGAGATCCTGAGCGATGTGGCGAGCGGAACGGTGACGATCAAGGAGACGGCGCAGAGCGAGCGCATCGGCGCCATCGCCGACCCGTACCTCCGGCAGGAAGCGCTGCGCAAGGCGATTTTCGAATCGGTGCTGGTAACCACGACGTACCGCGCCAGCGGAGCGGTGGCGATGCCCGAACTGGGCTGCGCCAATCTGCATTTCGCGATCAATCGCGACACCAGCGCGGCGACGGTGCGGGGCTATCTCAACTGGTTTGCGGCGCTGAATCTGATGGCGAAGGGCGAGGTCCCGGCGCTAGCGGCGTACACCGGCGACAAGACTTCTACTTGCCTGCTGCGCACGGAGTTGGACGACGCGGCCTGCGAGAATCTCTTCTTCGCGGGCGGCAAGCTGCACGATGAAGCCTATTACCGCGAATTCGGGCGGTCTGCGTTGCGCGCGCTGCTCCATCCGGATTCGGGCGAGATCGAACAGGCACGCTACCGCGTTTTGGATGACCCGGCGACGTGGGCGCAGGCGGTGAAACTCGGCCCCAGCCCGGAACTGCGTGACCTGATCCCGCTCGACCGGATGAATCCCCGTTTCGACCAGGTGCTGGCGGATGTTACGGGCGATCTCTACGACATCCTGTGGTGGGCCGAGAGCATGACGAAAGCGGGAGCGGCGCTGCTCGCGATGCGGCAGTTCCTGAAGGGCCGCGACCCGGTGGGGTTGAAAGACGACCCGGAGTTCCAACGCAACTGCGCAGGCTTACAGAAGCTGATGATGAGCGTAGTGGCGAAGAGTAAAGCGCGGTTTGGCGAGCCTTGGGGCATGGTGTCGCTGTTCTGGTCGGCGGGTTCGCCGGCGGGCGCGACGGGCAGGTTGCAGGCCGGCAGTTGGAGCGTGGCGAGGCCGTAGGGCGTGCCGGCGGAGAAGCAACCGCTTGATCTGCTGTCACGCCTCCACGGTGTAGAGGGGATTGAATTCGGGGAGGTGGGGCTCGCGCTCGCCAGCTATCCAGCGGAGAGAATAGACCACCTTCGGATCGGTCAGGCCGTGAGTGATGGTGTTGGGGATGACCTCCAGCAGACCGTGAGCCCCCAGATCCTTGTAATAGTCGATGTCCGGTTCGATCTTCACGCACTGGACCAGGTTGTGGTTTTCATCCTGGAAGGTTGCGGTGTCGCGGCCATGAAAGGTGAGCTGCACATTGGCCACGTCGAACTGGGTCTGCTTGTAACTCTCGGTGGCGCCGGTGTGTCCCCATTTCTCGGGGTCCGGCTCCTTGGAGAATGCGCCCAGTTTGTTGGCCGCCTGGACGTCGGCGAGAATGGCCTGGTCGACGTAGCAGAAGAAGCGGTCCTGCTTCATCACGCTATCGAACTGCTGGATCCACTCCGCGGTAGTGGGGTCTCCCTGGGGCCAACCCACATTCCAGTAGTAATCCAGCGGGTTCTTACCGGAAGGCAGTTGCATGTCGGCCATGGCGGTGACCAGATTGAGGAAGCACGCGATGGATGCGGGGTGGCTCTCGTACGCGATCGGGTACATCGCTGCGGCGGCTTCCGGGGCCGGACAGCAGGCGCGGATCATTCTGGCGACGTTCGGGCGCAACCGGCTCAATTGGTCCCACGTGGCGCCGGCGAAATGCGGCGCGCCCTGGTTGGGCAGCAGCAGCAGATCCATGGTTACGGCCCCGCGATCGGACACGGTTACGGGGCGCCACGCGCCAGTTTCATAACCATCCGCCGTAACGATGACTGTGTAGTTATCGCCGAAGTTATCGAAGAACGGCACATTGAGCAGTTGGCTTCCGCCTTTGAGGTTGGGGAAGAGCAGAGTCTTACGTTCATTGAGTCCCCGCCCGTCGATGGCCTGAGCGCTCCAGCGAACCGCCTGGTTCAGCAATTGACGTTTGCCGTCGTAAACGTTGAGGATGATGTTGGCGTTGTCTGGCATATGGGGAGCTATTATACTCCCGCATATGAGACCTCAGGCGAGAATGTCCTGGCAATAGCGAACGCACTTGGCGATTTCGGCCAGCAGCGTGGAGCCTTCCGGCACGGGATATTCCATCTCGATGGTGGCCTGGAACTTGTACTTTTCCTTTTTCATCATGAGAAGGATTTCCTTGATGGGCGTGTCGCCCTGGCCAAACGGCATGTTGGGCCCGTTGTTAGCTTTGCGGTCCTTTATGTGCACGTGGGTAACGCGCTCGTGATGGGCCTTGATCCACTCCGCGGGAGAAGTTCCGGTGGCCGCGAAGAAGTGGCCGATGTCCACGTTGGCGCCGTTGAACTTGGAATAGGTGAAGGCCTGCTCCCACGCCGCCAGACGGCCGAAAGCTTCGGGGTCGGTCAGATTGCCGTGGCCGTGATAGCCCACCATCATCTTGTGCTTGGCGGCAAATTGACCGAGGCGCTGGGTTTGGCTCACGGGGATTTCGCACGAGATGGCATAGGCGCCCAGCGTTTTTGCCACCTGGAAACAGTAGTCCACCACATCATCCGACATGGTGTTGATGCCGTCGTACTTGACGATTTGGATCAGCACGCCGGCATCTTCGTATTTCTTGCGGAATGCCTTGAACCCATCCATCGATTGGGAGAGCCGCCACTTCTGCTGAGCATCCGCCACGGCGCTTTGTTCGGCCTTTTGTTCGGGCGTCAGCGGCGCGCGGGGGGTTCCGCGGCCTCCCCCGCGGGGCGCGGTCCAGGGAGTTGGCGCCTTGAGGAACGCCTCCACGGGCTGCAAGCGCAGTTCGGCCGCGCTGATGTTGGTCTGGGTCATGTAGTTGAGGATGTCGTCGGCTCCTCCCGGTATGTTGTGGAAGCTGTAGGGGGCATTGATGCCGACCTGCACGCCGCCGAAAACCGAGTTGGGTTTGGCGGCCCAACTCCGCGTTGCGGGCAATGCCAGCAGGGCCAATTTGCCGATGTCACGTCTTGTGTAAATCATGGTTGCTCCGGCTCCATGATCGCTTGCTTCGCCGAGGTTATCAAGGGCGGCATCAGCGACCGGACCCGGGGACAGACAGGACTGCCAGCGAATTTCCGGCAAAGAGCGCCAGAAATTCATGGCAGTCTTGTCAGTCCCCGGTTTGCGGCGATTACACTAGTAAGGGAGCTTAAGAGCTTCGAATCTGATGACTCGCGGCAAATGCGCGGGCCAGGGAGGTTTTCATGGAGCGAACGATTTCCTTCACACTCAACGGAAGGCCGGCGAGCGTGAAGGTGGAAGACGAGCGCATGCTGCTATGGGTGTTGCGAAGCGACCTGGGACTGACCGGTACGAAGTTCGGCTGCGGCGAAGGCTTGTGCGGGGCCTGCACGGTGATTGTGAACCAGCAGGCGGTCCGTTCCTGTTCGGTGCCGGTCAAGGACGTTGCCGGCAAGCAGGTCCTCACGATTGAGGGGCTCGGGCAATCCGGGCTGCACGCCATACAGGCGGCCTTCGTGAAACACCACGCGTTCCAGTGCGGATACTGCACGCCGGGGATGATCCTCAATGCCTACGCGCTGCTGCTCAAAACGCCCAAGCCGACGCCCGAGCAGATTACACGCCACATGGAAGATAACCTGTGCCGCTGCGGCGCGCATGTGCGAATCCTGGTTGCCATCCAGGAAGCCGCCATCCAGCAATCCTCAGCCGCTTCGCGGGGAGGTGCGCGATGAAACCGGTCGATGGCACGGAAAATGGCGTTGCCGGCCTGAGCCGCCGGGAACTCCTGGCCATGGCCGGTCCTGGTCTGTTCCTCTGTTTCAGTGTCGATTGGCTCGCCGCGCAGGAGCCCGCGCGGCTGCCGGCGAGGCAGGGCTATCCCACGGACATTAACGCCTATTTGCGAATCGGCCCCGATGGTCGGGTCACTTGCTTTGCCGGGAAGGTGGAACTGGGCCAGGGCGCGATGACGGTGCTGGCACAGATCCTTGCCGAGGAACTCGACGTGGCATACGACTCGGTGGACATGGTGCTGGGCGATACGGAGTTGTGCCCGTACGACATGGGCACGTTCGGTTCGATGAACGTGCGCTATTTCGGCCCGGCCTTGCGAGGCGCGGGCGCCGAGGCGAAAGCGATCCTCCTGCAGATGGCGGGCGAGCAACTGCAAGCGCCGGCCGCCCGGTTGCAGGTAAAGGCGGGGGTAGTGACGGATCCCAACACGCCCGGCAAGAGCGTGACCTACGGGCAATTGGTCCAGGGAAAGCGCATCGAGCGTCACCTTGAGGGCGTGCCCGTGAAACCGGTTACGGCATATAGCGTTGTCGGTCACACGGCGCCGCGCAAGGACGCACTCGACAAAGTCACCGGCAAGGCGAAGTACTGCGGCGATTTCATGTTTCCGGGAATGCTGCACGCCCGGTTGGTACGCCCGCCGGCGCACGGCGCGAAGTTCAAGGAGGCCGACACCAGCGCCGCGGAAAAGGCCGGCGCGCGCATCGTCAGAGACGGCGGAATGGTAGCCGTGCTGCACGAACGGCCCGACCTCGCCGACCGAGCGTTGGGACTGGTGAAGGCGCAGTTCGAGCGGCCCGAGCCGACGATGGATGACAAGACCATCTTCGACCACCTGCTGAAGACCGCGCCGCCGCTACAGAATGTGGGCGCCAGCGGGGATCTCGCGGAGGGAGAGAAAGCCTCGGGGACAATCGTGGAAGAAACCTACCTCAACAGCTACGTGGCGCACGCGCCGATGGAAACCCATTCGGCCACGGCTGTGGTGGAGGACGGCAGGGCTACCGTGTGGGCCAGCACGCAGGCGCCGTTTTCGCTGCGGACACAGGTAGCG
>JADGNT010000216.1 GCA_017883345.1 Candidatus Solibacter sp.
GGTGTTGGCGTTGCCCCTGGAGGAAGTCTCCGCCAAGGTGCGCCAAGGTCCGCCAGTGGAAGACGAGGGCGATATCGCCCGACCCGCCTGGGCCGGAGTGGTGCCGCTCCACGGCCAATTGGGCGAGCCCGTCCCCATGGACGATCTGGCTCCCGGCGTCCCGCCATTCGACTGCTCCCGCTTCACCCGCTTCGATCCGTGATTCCGGATGACGCCAACATTTTATTTTTGCAGAATCCCGCAACCCGTTCTTTGAGAACCACTTACTTGCATCCTACCCGCCGGACTGCGCTCCCATCCCACCGTCCCGGCGGTAAAATCGAATTGGGGAGTGTTCCCGCGCATCGGGGAAAAACGCGGAAGTGAGACAGATTTGTCTCACTTTCTTGCTTCTCGTGCATATTAAGTCTTTTGTTTTCAACAAATCTAATTTTCTTGGTGAGACATGCGTGTCTCACTCTGGCCTCCCGCGCGTCCACCTGCTATATTTCTAGAGCCCCATGTCCGAGCCCAAGAATCCTCTGGACCGCCTCGACCGGCAGGAACTCCACTGGTTGACCGGCATTTTGAAGGACGCCTGCCGCGAACGGCTGGAGAAGAACCTGGTCAGCCAGGCGTTCGAAGAGCGCCTCTACCAGCGAGGTCCGGTGGAAGGCCGTCTCGACCCCCGCCCGTTTCTGAAGATCTGGGAACCGCGCTACCGCAAGTTCCTCGAGGTGGCTAGCGACTTGTACGCCCAGATGGATGGCGAGGATGCCCGGGCCGCCGCCGAGACCCTGCGCGAGCAGTTCGCCGCCGCACCCTCCATCACGCGCCACGGACCGGTATCTTCCCACGTTATGATTGAGAAGAATGCCGCGAATCCTCGACGGAAATCGCGTACGCGATGACATCAAGAGCGAGCTGAAGCCGCGCGTCGAAGCGCTGGCCGCCCAGGGCCGTCCGCCCGGGTTGGCCGTGGTGCTGGTGGGCCACCATCCGGCTTCGGAAATCTACGTTCGCAACAAAATCAAGACCTGCCACGACCTGGGGATTTATTCCGAATCCATCACGCCGCCCGACTCCATTTCCACCGCGGAACTGCTGGCGATTGTCCTGGCGTTGAATGCGCGCCCCGAAATCGACGGCATCCTGGTGCAGTTGCCCCTCCCGCCGCAGGTGGATACCAAGCGCATACTGATGGCCGTGACGCCCGCCAAGGACGTGGATGGTTTCCATCCCTGCAACGTCGGTGCGCTGGTGGCGAACCTGCCCGCGCCGCGAGCCTGCACTCCGGCGGGGATTATCGAACTGTTGAAGCGCGGCGGCATTCCGATCGCGGGGCGGCGCGCGGTCGTCGTGGGGCGCAGCGATATCGTCGGCAAGCCCGCGGCCATGCTGCTTTTGCACGAGCACGCCACCGTCACCATCTGCCATTCCAAAACGCCGGACCTGCCGGCGGTGTGCCGCGAGGCGGATATCCTGGTGGCGGCCATCGGGCGCGCGGCCATGATCACGCGCGACTTCATCCGGCAAGGCGCCACGGTCATCGATGTGGGCACCAATTACATCCAGGATCGCGACCTGGCGGCGCGGATTTTCCGCAACTCGCCGGAAAAACTGGCATCTTTCGATCGGAGGGGCAGTGTGCTGGTGGGCGACGTGGACCCCATCGACGTGGTGGAGCGTGCCGGGGCGTACACCCCGGTTCCGGGCGGCGTGGGGCCGCTCACCATCGCCATGCTGATGGTCAATACCGTGGCTTCGGCTGAGCGCCGCTCGGGCGTATGCTGAAAGTCGGGTTGACGGGCGGCATCGCCAGCGGAAAATCGTTTGTCGGCGAGGCGCTGGCCGGCTACGGATGTCTGCTGATCCACGCGGATGAACTCGGACATGCGGCGCTAGAGCCCGGCGGAGAGGCTTACGAACCGGTGGTACAGGAATTCGGCCGCGAGATTCTGACGAGCGACGGAGCGATCGACCGGCGCGCCCTGGCGGCGCGCGCTTTCGCCGACCCGCAACGTCTGGCGCGCTTGAATGCGCTGGTGCACCCGGCGGTCATCCGGCGCGAAGACGCTCTCGTCGCCGCGTTTGGCGCGGCGCATCCCGGCGGGATCGCCGTGGTGGAAGCCGCCATCCTGATCGAAACCGGCAGCTACTCGCGCTTCGACAAACTGATTCTGGCGATCTGCACCGAGCCACAGCAGGTGGAACGCGCATTGCGGCGCGAAGGCGCCCTGGAGAGCGATATCCGCGCGCGCATCAGCCGGCAGATGCCGCTGGCCGGGAAACGAAAGTTTGCGGATTTCGTCATAGATACATCCGGGGAAAAGGAAGACACCCTGCGGCAGACCCGGGCCGTCTACGACGTATTACGGAGAATTCAATCATGAGAGTGCTTCGAACCTTTTTCTGGGCTGCCGTGCTGGCTGCCGGTTTTATCTACATCACCGGGGGAACGCGCTGGGATGTCGGCGGGGTGCTGCGCCCCGTGCGCAATGCCGGCCGCATGTGGAGCGAACCTGCCACGGCGGAATCGGCCGGTTTTTCCACCGACGAGCAGAACAATATCGATATCTACAAATCGGCGCGCGATGCCACCGTATTTATCACGTCGGTTGTATATACGCGCAGCTTTTTCGGGGTATATCCGGAAAAAGGAACGGGCACCGGGTTCGTGATCAGTCCCGAAGGCGAAATTCTCACCAATAATCACGTGGCGGGCGGCGGTCAGCAATTGACCGTGACGCTGTCCGATAAGAAAGTGTACAAAGCGCGGGTGCTCGGTTTCGATCCGCGCAACGACCTGGCGCTGATCAAAATCGATGCCGGGCGCAAGTTGCCCACCATTCGGCTGGGCGATAGCGGCCGCCTGGTGGTGGGGCAGAAGGTGCTCGCCATCGGCAACCCGTTCCAGTTCGAAGGTACGCTGACTACCGGGATTGTCAGCTCGCTCGACCGGACCATTGAGACCGAGGAGAACAAGCTGGAAGGCATGATCCAGACGGATGCGGCGATCAATCCGGGCAATAGCGGCGGTCCGCTACTCGATTCGCACGGCAGCGTGATCGGCATCAACACGGCGATTTACGGGGCGCAGGGCAGTATCGGGATCGGCTTCGCCATGCCCATCTCGCGCGCCAAGGCGATGCTGGAGGAATACCAGACGCGCGGCAAGATTTCGCGGCCCTGGCTCGGCTTGGTCACGGTCCCGGTGGCCGGCGACCTGGCGGAGATGCTGCAACTGCCGGCTTCCGGTGGTCTGCTGATTCAGGAAGTGGAGCGCGGTTCGCCGGCCGAAACCGCGGGTTTGCGCGGGCCTACGCGGGTGGTGATTGTGAGCAATTTCCGCCTGGGCATCGGCGGCGACCTGATTACGGCGGGCGACGGCCAGCCGATTCAGGATAAGGAGTCGCTGAAGCGCCTGATGGATAAGAAGCACGGCGGCGACATGTTGGAGTTGACGGTCTACCGCGGCGGGCGCAGCGAGAAGATCCGCTTGAAACTGGGAGAAGCCCCGCAGCAGTTTTAGAAAAAGCAGGTAATCCTCAAATGCGAAGGGCCGGTCATCCGCTGGGGATGACCGGCCCTCTTGGCTGGTCCAAATTACGGCGAGGTGGCCGCCAAGGCGCGTGGCTCGACCCGCGCCACTTTGTTCTTGCTCCCCGGCGGCCGGCCCCGGCGCTTTGGGGTGGTGTCGGACATCCAGCTTGGCGGGCGGCCCGGGCCGCGGCCGCGGCCGCGCGCCAGGCGCTCGAGACTGCTAATTGCTTCTTCGATTTGTTCCCGTTCCGCCTTTAACTCGGCGAGAATTTTACTGACATCCATCACAATAGCCCTCCCGGTCGACCCCGGCTCTGCTTCCAGCCAAAATCGAAACTACAAAAAGAATCATGCTTCCGATTCCTCTATACTCTTAAATTTTCGCCCCAATTCGTCGGATTTACAAGGCGTAAATTCAAAGTTTGGTTAATATAATAACCGTGGACAGTACCGGATATACTAGTTCGTACCAGGTGGCCAGGCTATTTTTCGGACCTCTGTCTCTTCCAGTAATAGTAAAAAGGAAGCCCGAGGGCCATCAGTCCAAGGCCCATGGCAGACTCGCGTGGGCGCTCGATTGCTGTTGAAAACAATAGCACTCCTGCGCCAATCAGGAACAGTATGGGGACTACCGGATACCCCAGGGTCCGGTAGGGGCGTACTAGGTCCGGGCGCTTCTTGCGGAGTACCAGGACCGCTGCCGCGGTCATACCGTACAATATCCAACTGGCGAAAATAACCAGATTGAATAAATCGTCATATTTCCCGGAAAGCACTAAAAGACACGCCCACAAATTGAGTACGATAATCGACACACCGGGCGTGTGGTGCCGCGGGTGTACGTGGCCGATGGCATGGAAGAAATATCCGTCACGGGCGGCGGCGTAGGGCACGCGGGCGCCCGAGAGGATGGAACCGTTCAGGGCCGCGAAAATGCTGATCATGGCGGCGATGGAGACCGCCGCGGCGCCGGGCGCCTGGAAGATTTTGCGCATCATCTCGGCGGCGACGCGCGTGCTGCCGGCCACTTCCGCTGGGCTAAGGACGTGAAAGTACGCGGCATTCGCCAGCATATAAATGGCAATTACGCACAGGGTTCCGCCGATTAATGCGCGCGGCAGGTTTTTCTGCGGCTCTTTGATTTCCGAGGAAACCATGCTGACATTGTTCCAGCCGTCATAGGCCCAGAGCGCCGCCACCAACGCCGCAATGAAGCCGGAGAAGGTGAGCGGCGCGACCGGGGCGGCTTCCGGCGCGTGCGCCTGGCCTAGCGCCAAACCGGCCAGGATGATGGCCGCAATCAGCGCCACTTTCAGGAAAGTCACCGCCACCTGAACATTGCCGCCCAACTTGACCCCGTAATAATTCAGCCAGCCCAGGGAAAGAATCAGGGCGATGGCGAATAATTGTCCGTATTGGATTTCGAGCGGGCCGCCATTGGGGCCGATGGGCAGCGGCACGGTGTAGATCACGCCCCTTAAAGGCTCGAAAAAAGTAGTGAGGTAGAGAAAAAAACCGGTGGCGAGGGTGGCGATGGAACCGCTTTTGGCCACCCACATCTGGGTCCAGCTATAGAGAAATCCCCAAAGTGGTCCGTAGGCCTCGCGCAGGAAGGCGTATTCGCCTCCGGCCTCGGGGAGCGCGGCGGCGAGTTCGGCATAACTGAGGGCTCCGGCCAGGGAGAGCAGTCCGCCGACGACCCATACGGCGAAGACGGCTTCCACCGTGCCGACCTTCTGGATCATGGTCTTCGGCACCAGAAAAATGCCGCTGCCGATGACGGTGCCGACGACGATGGACGCCGCGGCCCAGGGTCCCAGGGCGCGCTTCAGTTCCGTACGGGGTGTTTTTTCCATGGGCGGATTATTCCTCGGGGTTGGCGTCAGGAGACGCGTGACGGCTGGGCAGGTGCGGCAAGCCTCCGGTGGGTTGGCGGACGCCGGCGGTCTCTAGCGGAAGCGCCTCCGGGCCTTGAAAAAGCGAGGCGAGCAGGCCCACTCCGAAGGTGGTAACGGTCCCGATGAGCACGTACCAGGTCCAGGCGATCGGCGTGTAGAAGTGGATGCCGACCACGATGGAGAGGCCCGCGGCCACGCCGGCGATGGCGGCCCCTTCGCGCGGTTTGCGGGTGAGCACGCCGAGCAGAAAGACGCCGAGCAGCGCGCCCATGGGAATGGAGCCGATGGTGAGGCCGGCCTCGAGGACGGATTTCGAATGGCGCGCGGCGATGGCGATGGCCAACAGCACCCCACCCCAGGCGACGGTGGCCAGGCGGGCGATCTTGAGCGCCGCCCGATCGGTCACGGATTTGGCGCGTGCGCGATAGAAATCCACCACCGTGGTGGATGCCAGCGAATTCAACGCCGCGCTCAGGTTGGCCATGGCCGCCGCCAGAATCGCCGCGATGATCAGGCCGGCCATCCCCGGCGGTAGATTGTTCCAGACGAACTCGGGATAAAGCCGGTCCTTCTGGGCGGGCGCGGTGAGGTGCAGATCGGCGTAATGGACGTAGAGCAGCACGCCGATCAACAGGAACAGGGTGAACTGCACCAGGATCACGACCCAGCTTGCCATTAACGCGGTGCGGCTCTGGCGCTCGTCGCGCGCGCTCAAGAGCCGTTGCACCATGAGTTGATCGGTGCCGTGGGTGGCGGTGGTGAGAAAACAGCCGCCCGCGATGCCGGCCCAGAAACTGTAGGTGCGCGAGAAGAATTCCATATCGGGCGCGAAGCGGAAATCGAAAATAGTGAATTTGTGAGCCGCACCCGCCACCAGCGCCACATGCTCCCAGCCACCGGGAATCTTGCCAAGAATGATGACGAAGCTGGCGATGGCGCCGGCCACGTAGAGCGTCATCTGCACCACGTCGGTCCAGATCACCGCCGTCATGCCGCCTTCAAAGGTGTAAAAAAGCGTGAGCAGCACGATGAGGACGATGGATGCGATTTCACCGGTGCCCAGCACAATCGAGATCACCAGCGAGATGGCGAATACGCGTACGCCTTCGGCGAGGGCGCGCGTCACCAGGAATATGGAAGCGGTGAGTTTGCGAACGCGTTCGCCGAAGCGGCGCCGCATCAGTTCGTAGGCGGTGAACATTTCGCCGCGGAAGTATTGCGGGAGAAAAAGTATCGAAATTACGATGCGCGCCAGCAGGTAGCCGAGGACGATCTGGAGGAATCCCAGATTGCCGCCGAAGGCCAGCGCCGGGGTGCCGACGATGGTCAGGGTGCTGGTTTCAGCCGATACGATCGAAAGGCCGATGGCCCACCAGGGTGCCGTGCGGCCGCCCAGGAAATAGTCCTTCAGGTTCTTCTGGCCGCTGCGGAAGTGGGCGCCGAAGACCGTGATCGCGACCAGATAGACGAGAATAATCGCCAGATCGAAATAGTGCATGAGTGGGAATCGACTTCCTAGCATACCCTTCCGCCGGCGCCAATGCCGGGGAAACGTGACGCAATCCTTACTATTCCGGGATCGTACGGAGACACTCGCGGCATACCCTGGTATTGGGGCAATTCGGCAAGCGTCCCCATCCGAGGGTTCATCTGCTATGCTTTTGGATTCGGCACCCGGCGAAGGGAAACGGAGTCCAACAGGTTGCACCTTGAAAGTGGTTCGGGTATACTCCGCAAGTGTCCACCGGTAGCGGGTGGATCAGTGGACGCGGGGCCAGTTTGCGAGAATGGATCGGCAGGCGCGTACGTGAATTTCAAAGCGGAAAACAGGCAGGAGGCACACGTTGCATATTTTTTATCGGACTTACCACAGGGTCGCGGCGATCGCCGTAATGGGCGCCGTGATTCTCACGGGAACTGCTCAGCTTGCCCAAGCGCAGGCTCCCCCAGCGCAGGCTCCCCAAGCGCAGGCTCCCCCAGCGCCGGGGGCCCCACCCGAGAAAAAGGTCAAAGATCAGGGTGAATACGATATCTATAACCAGACCCTGAAAGATCTCGCCAATTTTGCGGCGTTGCTCAAGGATCTGGACACCTGGGCACAAAAGTACCCGGATTCGGATTGGAAGGACGACCGGCAGTACTACTACATCACGGCCTACAACGGAACCAACCAGCCTGCCAAAGTCCTGGAGGTGGGGTCGCAGTTGATGGCGCGCGATCTGAAGAAAGTCTAC
>JADGNT010000217.1 GCA_017883345.1 Candidatus Solibacter sp.
CCCTGCCGGCCGCGCCCGCCGGACGCCTCAAGCAATCCGCCGCCCGCTGGTGTTACTCCAAGATCGCCATGGACGACCTGTGCCGTCAGGCCGCCGAACTCGGCCTCGTCGGCCTCGACCTCGTGGACGAAAAAGACTGGCCCACCTGCCGCAAATACGGCCTCGTCCCGGCCATCGTCTCCGGCGCCGGCAGCATTCCCGTGGCCTGGAATCGCCAGGAGAACCACGACAAGCTCGAAAAGGACATGCGCGACAACATCGCCAAAGCCGTCGCCGCCAAAGCGCCGAACGTCATCACCTTCTCCGGCAACCGCCGCGGCCTCGCCGACGACCAAGGCCGCGACACCTGCATCCTCGGCCTCAAGCGCGTCGCCAAAATCGCCGAGGACGCCGGCATCACCATTTGCCTGGAACTGCTCAACAGCAAGGTGGACCACAAGGACTACCAGTGCGACCACACCAAGTGGGGTGTCGACGTGGTCAAGGCCGTGGCGTCGCCGCGCGTGAAATTGCTCTACGACATCTACCACATGCAGATCATGGAAGGCGACGTCATCCGCACCATCCGCGACAACATCCAGTACATCGGCCACTTCCACACCGGCGGCGTCCCCGGCCGCCACGAACTCGACGAATCCCAGGAACTCAACTGGCGCGCCATCGCACAGGCTATCGCCGACCTGAAATTCGAAGGCTATTTCGCCCACGAGTTCGTCCCGCTCAAAGACCCCATGACGTCCCTGAAGCAGGCCATCACGCTCTGCACGGTGTGACGTGGCATAAGGCTCCGCCTTGTGCATCCGGGCGCAGCTCGGGGGGATCGCCCACGGGACAACTCCCGCCGGATTCGCTACCATCGCTCTGATGCGCGAACTCTGGCTGATCCGCCATGGCGAAACCGAGTGGAGCCGTTCAGGCGCCCACACCGGCCGCACCGATATTCCCCTCACCGCGGCCGGCCGCGACGAAGCCGCCGCCCTCGGCCGCTACCTGGAGGTTCGCCGCTTCGCTCTCGTCCTGGTCTCCCCGCTCGAGCGCGCCCGCGAAACCTGCCGTCTCGCCGGCTACCAAAACGCCCTCATCGACCCTGACCTCCGTGAGTGGGATTACGGCGATTATGAAGGGCGCACCACCTCCCAGATCCAGGCCGCACACCCGGCATGGTCGCTTTGGACCGATGGCGTACCCCACGGTGAAACCGCCGCCCAGGTGGCCGCCCGCGCCGAGAGAGCGATCGCCCGCGCGCTGCCCGCCGCGGGCGATGTCGCGCTCTTCGCCCACGGCCACATCCTGCGCGTCCTGGCCGCCCGCTGGCTCGGCCTGCCTCCCCAAGACGGCAGCCTTTTCGCCCTCGGCACCGCCGCCGTTTCCACCCTCGGCTACGAACGCCAGACGCGCGTCATCACGCGTTGGAATCTTTCGCTTTCGGCATAACCAGGCCCACGCGGGCCGGCTTGGCGCCCGGCTGCACCTTCATCACCTTGGCCACCAACTGCAGCGCGTCCACCGGCGAAATCACCCGCGTCAGATTGTGCTCCCCATCGTGCCCGCTCAACACCGCCAGCTTCGGCGAAGGCAGAAAAATCTCCATCACACGCAGCTTCTCTCCGGCGTTGGCGAACCACACCACCAGCTCTTCATCGTCCTTGAGCGCCTTCTGCAAGCCGTGAATCTGCCCGAAGATGATGGCGCCCACATTGTCCGCCGGCGCCGCCGCGGGTGCGGGCGGGTCCTTGGTGGCCGAAAGGAACGCCTCCTTGGCCAGTTGCTTGGTAAGATCGACGAACGCCATTTGCTGTGATGCTAGCACGGCCCGCGCCCCACTTTCCCCAAGCCCATCGCGGGCTTCCCGGATCACAATGGAAGTATGCGCAGTTTCGATCGCCTCTCCGAACGCGCGGTTCTCTCTCTCGCCGTCTCCCTCGAAGAAGAAGACGAACGCATCTACGGCGATTTCGCCGACGGACTTCGCGAAAACTATCCCGCTACCGCCGACCTGTTCGAAGGCATGCGGAAGGAGGAGGCGGGCCACCGCCGCCTCATGATTCGTTTGAGACGCCCCTGGCGTCATGAGCAACTTATGCCACGGCGACTTTTTCGATGCGCACGCGGGCGATGCGATTGCGATCCATCTCCAGTATGGTGAAGCGCCGCCCCTGGTACTCGACGCTGGCGCCGGCTTGCGGAATGTCACCCAGCCGGAAGAGCAGGAATCCGGCCAAGGTTTCGAAACCGGCGTCGGGCGGAATCTCGATGCCGTACTCGCTTTCCAGGTCGCGGATGCGAGCGGTACCGTCCAGTTCCACGTCATCGGTCTCGGCGCCGCGGCGTTCCACCTTTTCGTCGTGCTCGTCTTCGATCCGGCCCACAATTTGTTCCAGCACGTCTTCCACCGTCAGCATGCCGATGATGGTGCCGAACTCATCGACAACCATTGCCAGGTGAGAACGGCCGGCGCGGAACTCATCGAACATCTGCGAGGCGGGCTTGGTTTCGGGCACGAACATCACCGGCCGCAGCAGGCGGTCGATGCGGAAGGCGCGGCTGGGACGGCTGCCGCGGATGGCGCTCCGCCGGTCTTCCCACACCGGCAGCAGATCCTTGTAGTGCAGCAGCCCGACGATCTTCTCGGGCGTCCCCTCATACACGGGCAGGCGCGAATGCTGCTGTTCGATCATGGTGTGCAGCACCTCGTCGAGCGTGGCGTCGCTCGCAATCGAGACGATATCGTTGCGCGGCACCATGATTTCGCGCACCGAAATGGCGTTCAGGTCGAGCACGCGATGGATCATGTCCTCCTGCGCTTCGGGCAGGTACCCCAAACCCCGGCTGCTGGAGACGATCAGCTTCAGTTCCTCGGCGGTGTGTACGCTGCCGTGTCCGCCGCCTTTCAGGTGGAGCGCCCGCGTGATCGCGTTCGCCGAGCGCTCGATCACCACCACGAAGGCCAGCATGGCGCGGTAAAAGATGAGGAGCGGCGGAGCGGTCAGCGCGGCCAGCCGGTCGGCCTTGGCGATCGCCAGATTCTTGGGCACCACTTCACCCAGCACCACGTGAAAAAAACTGATGGTCAGGAAGGAGAGGAAGAAGCAGAAGCCGTGAAGGTACCTGGCGAGGAACGGCGTGTTCAAGGGCGCGGCCAGCCCGACCAGAATGTGGTAAATGGTGTCCTCGCCGGCCCACCCCAGGCCGAGACTGGCCAGCGTCACGCCTACCTGGGTCACGGAAAGCAGACGCCCTGGATTGGACAGAAGATTGAGCGCCGCCTGCGCGCCGGCATTGCCCTCCGCGGCCATCTGGCGAAGCCGCGAATGGCGCACCGAAAGCAGCGACACCTCGGCGCCCGCGAAGAAGCCGTTGATGGCGATGAGCAATACGACGAGCAGCAGGCGAATGGACGATTCGGTCACAGGCTCCAAAATTATTCTATCGAAAACTCTAACCAAATCGCGCGGGAATCGTCTGGATAGGTAACCAAGTAACTCCGTTACGTAGATGGGCGCACTCCCAAGTACCCCGGGAGGGCGCCCTTTTTTGGGGCCCTAGGCGCCGAAATTCCCTGCCGAATCTACTCCCGTGACGGGCTATCATTGAGGAGTTAGCGCCTCTTTGATGACTCACTCTCTAGTCGCACGCGTAGTCAAAGCAGTAAACCTTGCGATCGCCGTCCTGCTGGTGGCCGGTCTGGCCCTGGTCTACTGGTACGTATGGCGGCCGTTGCCCGAGCGCTCCGGCAGCATCGACGCGCCGCTGGCCGCGGGCGCCACTGTGAATTTCGATTCACACGGCGAACCGCACATCCGCGCCGCCACCCAGGAGGATGCCTTTTTCGTGCAGGGCTACGTAACCGCGCAGGACCGCCTGTGGCAGATGGACGCCCTGCGCCGCTACGCGGGCGGCTCGCTGGCCGAGATCCTGGGCCCCAGCTTGCTGGAAAGCGACCGCGAGTCGCGCAAACTGCGGCTGCGGCGCATCGCCGAGGATGCCTACGTCACGCTGCCTGCCGCGGATCGCGCGGCCCTCGCCGCCTACACTCGCGGCGTCAACCAGTTCATCGCCACCCACCTGCATAATCTTCCGGTGGAATTCACGCTGCTCAATTACCAGCCGCGGCCGTGGAGCGCGGTGGATTGCCTGCTGCTGTGCCTGCACATGTACCGCAGCCTGACCACTACGTGGAAGGACGAAATCGTCAAGAACAACCTGATGGCGCAGGGCGACCGCGCCAAGGTGGAGTTCCTGTACCCGATGCGCGGCATGGGGGATGCCAGCCCGGGGTCCAACGCCTGGGCCATCGCCGGAAGCCACACGGCGTCGGGCAAGCCGCTGCTCTCTAGCGACATGCACCTGGAGTATTCGCTGCCCGGCATCTGGTACATGACGCACCTGGAGGCGCCCGGCCTCAATGCGGCGGGCGTCGCGCTGCCGGGCGCGCCGGGCATCGTGGTGGGGCACAACCAACGGATCGCCTGGGGCATCACCAACCTGCATTTCGACGTCCAGGACCTCTACATCGAAAACCTGGACGACCGTACCGGGCGGTACATGTTCCGCGGACAAGTGGAGCAGGCGCGCGGCGAGCGCGAGATCATCCGCGTGAAGGGCGAGCCCAGCGTGGACCTGACGACGTGGGTGACGCGCCACGGTCCGATCTTTCTTGCCGACGGCAAGCAGCGGCTGGCGCTGCGCTGGACCGCCGCCGAGCCCGGCATGCTGCAATATCCTTTCCTCGATATCGATCGCGCACAGAACTGGCGGGAATTCACGGCCGCGATCGCGCGCCTGCCGGGACCGGGATCGAACTTCGTGTATGCCGATGTCGATGGCAATATCGGCTACCACGCCGCCGGCGCATTACCCCGGCGGCGCAACTATCGCGGCGACGTTCCGGTGGATGGCGCCTCGGGCGGCTTCGAGTGGGACGGCTACATTCCGTTCGACGAGTTGCCAAGCGTCTACAATCCTCCGGGCGGGCTGATTGTTTCGGCCAACCAGAATACGTTTCCCGAGAACTTTCCCTACCCCGTCAACGGGAACTTTGCGCCGCCATACCGCGCTCAACAAATTCGCGCCATGCTCTCCGCGCGCGACGGGTGGCGCGCCCAGGACCTGCTGGCCGTGCAGAAGGACATCTACTCGGCGTTCAGCCATTTCCTGGCGGGCCAACTGGTGGGCGCGTACCAGGAGCGCAACGCACACAACCCCGGCTTGGACGGCGCCGTAGACCTGTTGCGCGCATGGAATGGCCAGATGGACAAGGACATGGCCGCGCCGTTTTTGGTCACGCTGGCGTACCAGCACGTGCGCCGCGCGGTCGCCGAGAATGCCTCCGCGGCCACCGGGCTGGCCTACGAGTTCAACCTGGCTCCGGTGGTGGTGGAGCGCCTGCTGAGGGAGCGTCCCGCCGGCTGGTTCGGCGATTACGACGAGATGCTGCTGCGCGCGCTGGCCGACGCCGTGGAGGAAGGCCGCCGCATGCAGGGCCGCGACCCCAAGCGCTGGCATTACGGCGACTACCTGCGCATCGCCATCAACCATCCCGTGCTGCACGAGGTGCCTCTCGCCGGCAAGTACTTCGATATCGGACCGGTGCCCATGAGCGGGTCCACCACCACCGTGAAGCAAACCAGCCGCACCGTGGCGCCCTCGATGCGCATGAACGCCGACCTGGGTGACTGGGAGCGCTCGCTGTTCAATATCCCGATCGGACAATCCGGCCAGATCCTGTCCAGCCACTACAAGGATCAGTGGGCGGATTACTACAACGCCCGCAGCTACCCCATGCAGTTCGGCAAGGTCGAGGCCACGAGCACGCTGGTCTTCCAGCCGGCGCGGTAGGTGGGACAGACCATCGCCTTTCGTGGTCTGTCATGCCTGGCTGAAGTACCCCCTGTCCAGTTGACGCCGTTGGTGGGGCAGGCGCTTTCGCCTGCCAACGCTTGATCGAGACCGCGGTTGGCAGGCGAAAGCGCCTGCCCCACCGCACTACCGCGATTTGATGATCGAGACCGCGTCCAGATAAGCCGGATCGATCGCGCGGTACGAAAACACGATTGCGGACACGCACCAGCCGAACAGCATGAATACGCCATCGCCTTCGCTGATCCTGCCGATGAGAGTCCACCAGGCGCCCAGCCCGAAGGCCACGACGGACAGAATCACCATGAAAAAGCTGCATACGGACACAACTCGATTGAGCATCGGAAACACCTCGTCTTCCTGTTCAGTTCGCTAGCACTCAGGCCGGTCGTCGACGGGCCCGTGATGGAGCGGTGGAGCGCCTGGTTACGGCCTCCATCTGCTTTCATCTGCTTTCACAAGATAAGACGGTGAAAGGCGCGAAAAGTTACGCGGGGCCGCGGCGCGCATCTGTAAAGCTGTGTAAACCGAGCGTGCGCCTTCGTGTCAGAATAAGAGCATCTCCGTTATGCGCCGACTCGGGTTCCTTTGTCTTGTGATTGCGGTGACTGCCGCGCCTGTTGTGGCGCGCCACGACACCGCCGGTTGCGGCACCACCGACACCACGCCGGCCGAGGTGCTGTTCCTGCATCGCCAGGCCGAACGCGCGCGCGCCGCGCGACCCAGGCCTCTGGCGGCGGCCACGCCTTCCACCGATCGCGACATCGGAAATGTAGCCATTATCGAAGACGGCGATGGCGTGGTCGAAAAACTCAACCAGTTCAACCTGGACGCTTCGACCCTCACCTTCACCCCTGCCCCCGGCGGTAGTCCGCGCTATCGCTATGCTTATTCGGGACTCGGCTACGATGCCAGCGCGGCCAACCAGGGCAGTCCGGTGGCTGCGCTCGGCGACGACGATTCGCGCCAGTTTACCCTGCCCTTCGCTTTCCCGTTCTACGGCGCCAGTTACCGGCAGGTATTTCTCAACTCCGACGGCAACCTGACCTTCACCGCCGCGGAAAGCGCCAGCACCAGCCGGTCGTTGGGCCGTTTGACCGGCGGACCGCCGCGCATCGCGCCGCTGTTCGACGATCTCGATCCATCACGCTCCCCCGGCGGCGTGCGCTTCTATGCCGGCGCGAGCCAGGTGGTCTTCAGTTGGGTCAACGTGCCCGAATATGCGCAATCCGGCTTCGGTGCGGCGCAGACATTCCAGGTGCGCCTTAATGTGGATGGCAGCATTCAGTTCTCCTATTCCGGCGTCAATCCTTCCAGTGCCGTGGTGGGAATCGCGCCCGGGTCCGCGCAGCCCGGTACGAGCGTGGTCTCGTTCTTCAACGATGCCTCGGCGGAATACCCCGCGGCCGTGGCGGAGCGCTTCGGCAATACACAGGAAATCGACATCGTCACCGCGGCGCAGAAATTCTACGAGACGCACGAGGACGCCTACGATTACCTGGTGATCTATAACAACATGGGCATCGGGGCGATGGCCGGCGCCTTGGCCTATGAGGCCACGGTGCGATCCAGCGCCACCGGCTACGGCGTCGCGCCGGCGGACGATGGCCCGCAGTACGGGTCGGCGGCGCGCCTCCGGTCGGTAATGAACATGGGGACGCTGGATAACTATCCATTGGATCCAAACGCGCTGGTGCTGCTGCGCGCCGCGGCGCAGGACACCCCGCTGACCGTACTGGGGCACGAGTCCGGCCACCTGTTTCTGGCTTTCGCCAGCATTCCCGATCCGG
>JADGNT010000218.1 GCA_017883345.1 Candidatus Solibacter sp.
GCTCGCGCAGATTCGTGACGCTGTGCTTGCCTACAATGGCGTGATCGCTGCCGAGGCGGCGGCCACTCCTGGCGCCACCCTGGTGGACATCTATTCGCTGATCAATGATCTCGCCGCTCATGGCGTGGTGGTTGGTGGCCAGAAGCTGACCACCGACTTCATGGGAGGATTGTTCTCGTTGGATGGCGTTCATCCGACCAACACCGGTTACGCCATCATCGCCAATGAATTCATCAAAACGATGAACCAGTCCCTCCCGGCGAAAATCCCTTACGTCTCCGTCGACCAAGTGAGCCAAACCGATCCGCTCATCTTCCGGGAGAGCGACCTCGGAAAACATACCGGGCATGTCAGTGTTGGAATGGCTGATGGTCTTCGAGTTCTGAGAAGACGGTAGCAGGCTGCGGCGCCGTGGTGAGCATGAAGGTCGAGGACTACTGCATCCAGGTAAATAAAAGTAGGGGCATCATCTGTTATGCGCGCGCGTAAGCGAGCGGCATCCCGGCAGGTAAGCCCCTACAGTCCGCGGATATAGGCCAGGTTCTTGCGCATGTCGGCTTCCAGGGTGGCGGCCGACTTGGAGTCGGTTTCCAGAACGGCGTAGCCGCTGTAGCCGATCTCGCGGATCGCCGCCATGATGGGGACGAATTGGAGCTTGCCTTCCCCCAGGTAATTGGGGTTGTCCTTCAGGTGGATCTGGCAGATGCGGTCCTTGCCGAGCCAGCGGATCTCCCGCAACACGTCAAAGCCGTTGCTGGTGGAGTTGCCGACGTCGTAATACACCGAAACGTTCTTGGAGCGCGCGCGATCCATGATGCGGACGTTGTCTTCGGCCGAGATGGTATTCTCCAGGCCGAGGATGACGTCCGCTTTTTCGGCTTCGGACGCGAGGTCGCGCAGCGCGTCGCCGGTATACTCCATCTCTTGGCGGGTCTGGAGCGCCCACTTGCCGAAAAACGGCAGGAGCAGCACATGGGTACCGAGCGCCCCGGTGAGACGGATGGAATCGCGAACCCAGCGGACGGCGAGCGGGTCGCTCTTGAGACCGTTATCGTGCAGGCGGTCGGCGCAAGTGCCAACGATGGGGATCTTGTGCTGCTTGGAGAGGACCAGGCAGCGGGCGATAACCTCGGGATTATCCAGCGGCATCTTGTCGTCCACCAACCGGCGGCCACAGGAGACCTGGATGCCGTCAAAGCCGAGTTGAGCGGCCAGGGGAATGGCTTCCGGTTTGGCGGCGAGGCGCAGGTTCCAATCGGTGATCCCGATGGGGATTTTGGCGGCGGCAGCCCGAACGAGCGGCGCGGCCAGCGCGGCGGTGAGAAGATCGCGGCGTGTCATGACGGCTCTATTTTAGCCGAAGCCGTGGCATAAGTTGACGCGCGCAGCTCCGATCAGAGCCGCGGGTTGACAGACGAAAGCGTCTGTCCCACCCTGGCGCACAAGGCCTTGCGTGCTTTGTGGGGCAGGCGGGTACCCTTCGGGTCCGCCTGCCAACCGATTTTCTTACAGCTTTTAAGGGAGCGGTCGTCTACGGCGCGACGGTGTAGAGCTGGAACGGGGCCCAATAGTAGGGCTTGCGCAAGTTGCCCGGCGACGCAATCAGCGAAAGCTTGGCGGCGCGCAGGGCCGCGGCCGGGGGCTTGCCGGCGGCCAGTTCGCGATAGAGCACGTCCATGAGGGCGGCGGTGGATTGATCGTTCACGTCCCACAGGCCGGCGATGACGTGGCCGGCGCCGGCGCGGAGAAACGCCCAGGCGAAGCCGACCAGCCCTTCGCCGGAGTAGGTACGCAGTCCCACGCCGCGACAGGCGGATACGGTCACCAGGTCGGCAGTCAGCGGTACGTCCATCACTTCGCGCGCGTAGAGCTTGCCGCCCGAGAGCAGGACCGCCGAATCGAGCGGGCTTTCGCGATTGGCGACGGCGTGGGCAGTGAAGTGAATGGCGGAGAAGCGGCCCGGCCCGGCCGCGCGGTACGCCTGCGGAGTCGCTGCCTCGCGGGCCAGGACCACCTGGTCCCGGCCGCCGAACCGCCGCGTGACGCTGGCCATTTCGCCGGCGGCGTGGGACAGCGTGGGAAAGGCCGGGTCCGACGCGATAGGGTCGCCGAGCAGCAGCAACCGGCGCGCCACACTCTTGGTGGCCGCGCGCGACGGGCGCTCCGCCAGTAGCCCCAGCGAAGGCGCGATGCCCAGAGTCACATCCTCGATCCAGTACCGAAGCGCGCCTCCCGGCTCTAACGGCGGCTGCGGCAAAGCTTCCAGATTGAGGCCGTGCAGCACCCCGTCGGCCGCCAGAATGACATGCGACCCGGCCGGTATCCACCGCCGGACCGCCGCGATCAGTAACTGGTAGAGGCGCTCTCCCGCGGGGATCCGCGTGCGCAGTGGATCCACCAGGCGCCGTTCGATGGCGTCCTGGTATTCGCGCACCAACCCTTCGATCTCCGCCGCCGGCGGCAGTGGGACATGGTGAATTTCCCGCGCACTTACCACCCACGCATGAGACCGTGCGCGGCCCAGCCAGTAGGAGAGCAGGACTGCGTCGAATTGTCGCGCGATGCCGCGGAAGGCCTCGGCGGGCAGACGCCCCGCCGTAACCGAGCCCGGGTGGCCGGCCAGCACCTGGGCACGGCTGGAATCGGCCACGGCCAGTGCGCGGTCGGTCTCCCCCTGGTCGATCAAGGTCTCGACGTACTGCTGGTACAGGCTGATTCGCTGGGTCAGAAACGGCAGCTTGAGTTCGGTGCCGATTACGTCCGCACGGGTCTTTTCCAGAAGGTTGACCGCCGCCTCAAAGTGTTCCACCGCCGCCGCGGGCCGATGCTGCTGGAGCGCCACGGCGCCGAGTCCCGCGTGCGCTTCCCACACAACCGCCGGATCGGTTTTGCCTTCGTCGATCGCCTGTTGGTAGAGGCGCGCTGCCTCCACGGATTCGCCGCGCCCGCCTGCGATCCGCGCCGCGTTCAGCACGTTGTAGTACAGCGTGTGCACGTTGGCCGCGCTCTTCAGCCGGATGGCTTCCCGATTGAAGCTGGCGGCGTTTTGCCAATCGTGCAACTCGCTGTAGCACTCCGAAAGGTTGCCCGTCCAGATGGCGGCGTTCCGGGTGTTGTTCGCCTCGCTGGCCAGACTGAGGGCGCGTTCCAGGTAGGGGAGGGCCGCCTTTAGATCCTCCTTCATCATGTATGTTCGACCGGTCTCTCCAAGCGAAAGTTGCAGGTAAAACTTGGCGCCGGAGCGTTCGTTTTGTGCCACGCTCTGCAACTGAATTTCGAGGGCTCGATCATGCTCACCCAGTTGCCTGTAGCAGATCGCAAGGTTGCTGCGCGCCAGGGAGTAAAGCGTTCGCGACCGCGGTCCGGCCAAGGCAGCCGCCTTTTCGAAGTACGGAATCGCCTCATCCCAGCGCACCCGCAGCAGGCGGCTCAAGCCCAGGTTGACCTGAACCCCGGCTTCGGAGTACGCCGAATGCAAGGTGCGCGCTCGCACCAGGGCGGTGCGCAGGACAACTTCCGCCTCGTCGTAATGCTGGCGGCGCATCAGCAGGATACCCTGGATGGTTTCGATGTCCACTAGCACGTCGTCGGCTTTCGCGGCCTCCGCTGCCTGGTGGGCGGCACTGAACCGGGCGTCGACTTCGTCCACGCGGCCTAGCAAGGAGATGGCCCGCGCTGCCAGCGTCATCTTGCGGGCGGCCAGCACCGCGAATTCCGGCGCCGGCGGCACGTCGTCACGCAGTTGATTCAACACTTCCTCGGCACGGCCGCTGTAGAGCAAAATGTCGCAGCGCAGCAGGCGGAACTTCCACTGATAGACGAGGTCGCGACGGGATGCGGCCACTGCGATCCCGTGCTCGGCGGCTAACTGCGCCTTCGCCAGTTCACCGGCGTGCAGATCGTCCGATGCGGCGTCAAATAACGCATCGAGACGCTCCCCGGGCCTGAGGCCGCAACCGTACAAGAACAGGATTCCCGCCAGCAGGAAGCGCATCGAGCTAAACGGGAGGCCAGCCCCCACCGTTGCTCTCCCCTTCCGCGGCGGTGACTTCCCCGCCATCGTCGCTGCCCAACTGGAAGCGCACCATGGTGAGGCGGCGCGATTCGCCGGTGATGAACATCTCGCCAAAATAGATTTTGCCGAAGTTCGGCACGTGCACGACGTGGCCGTGAATCGTCGCCGTGGGGTGCGGATCGCCATCCCAGGCGATCTGCCGCACGATGGTGCACTTCACGGTACCCTTGGCTTCGGGAAAAGTGGTGGCTGGCCCGGCGGTGCCGTCCAGGGGCAGTAACAGGCCCGCGTGCTGTGGAGCCAGGCCCGCGGCATGGTGCGCGGCCAACTTGTCCTTGGTATCGCACTCGCAGTAGAAGTCTTCGGCAAGGGTGATGGCGAGCCGGGCATCGTCGATGCGGACACCTTCCAGGATGTTGCCTTCCAGGCGAATCACCGGCTGCTCCTGGCCTACCGCGCTCTGCGACGTGAGCCCCATGGCGGCGTGTGCCACGTGGACCCGCCCCAGAATCGCCAAGCCATGGACTTCGGATTTCACCCGGGTCTCGGTGGCCGCCGCATCGAAGGCGACCTCGCCGGTTGTGGTGGCCACTCCGGCCGCGGCATCGACGTAGTCGCCGTGGGCGCTGGTTGACACAGCGTCGAAAGAGACCCACTTATCCAGCGATTGCGGGCCAAGATTGCTTTCGGATAACCCGCCGGTGACAGGCAGGGAGCTGCAGCCTTGCACGGGCAGCAGCCGGTCTTCCGGACGTCGAATGTGCGCGGATACTCCGGAAGCGTGCCCGCGGAAGATGTAGCGTCTGGGGTGAAGTTGAAGTTGAGCCATCGGGTTCCTCAGTTGAATCGAACGGAGAAGGGGTAGCGGGCAATCTCGGCGCCCTGCTGGTTGCACAGGCGCAGTACCCAGGCCCCGGGTTCGCGGATGGCGGCATGGGGCAGCACCACGATCAGGGGCGAACCGGCCGGTGGGGCTTGCGTCGTGCCCTGGTGGCGAAGCGCGCCGCCCGGCGCGATCACCTCATAAATGAGAGGGACGCCGGGGTCGGCGGCGTTGACGTCCAGCGATAGCAGCGACAGGGCCTGACCGCGGCGGATGGCAAGCGCCTGTTCCTCGCCGCGGGCGGCGGCGCGCAACACAACGGGCGAGAGCGCTTGAGGAGCGCCCGCCCAGCGTAACGACGGAATCACCACGAAGGCCTGCCAGGCGGCCACGCAGCCCAGCGCGACGGCAGCCATGGAGGGCACCAGCACCGGGGGAAGCCAGGAAAACCATCCGCCACGCGGTAGTTCACGCACTACGGTGGTGTGCGGCCGGAGAGCGGTATCCTCGGCACAGACAGCCTTGACGCCGCGGGCCAGCGCGGCCCCGGTGCGCACGTCGTCGGCGCAGGCCGGGCAGTCGAAATAGTGAGTTTCGAAATCGAACCGTTCGGGCTCACTCATTTCACCCAGGAGGTACCGCTCCGAGGCTTTGGTGGCAACTGCCTGTCGATGCTGCATACTCATCCCATTGGTGTCGCGCGGTCGGTTTTCGTTGCAACCCGGCGCAGATAGCCGGTGCGGAAACGCTGTTTGGCGCGGTGTACCAGGACGCGCAAGTACTCGCGATCGACCTGCAGGACGCGGCACACCTCGCCCTTATCGCGCTCGTCGAAAAAGAGCCAGCGGAGGATCTTGCGGTCTTTTTCGGGAAGTTCGGAGAGCACGCTGCGGACTTGCGTCCGCTCTTCTTCGCCGGCCAGCGCGGTATCGGCTGGAATCTCTTCGGAGACGCGGTCCTCCACCGGGCCGGCCACCCGGGATTGCGCGCGGTAGACCTCGAACAGGACGTTGGTACAGACGGAATTCACGAAAGAGCCGAGAGCTTCGGGGCAGTCGATACCGGACAGGCGAAGAGTCCGCAAGACGCGCAGAAAGGTTTCCTGGGTGACATCCTGGATCAGTTCGGGGGCACGCAGCCGCGAATGCAGCTTAATGGCCAGCAGTTCGCCGAAGTACGAGACGAAATCGCGCTCGGTTTCGGGTTCGGAATGGATGAGCCGGCGCACATAATCCTCATCGAAGGTCTTACGCTGCACAATGATCGCTATTATACAGGCATGCGCCGGCCAACGCGCGAATTGCCGTGTTGACAGACGAAAGCGTCTGTCCCACGTGTGGGGCAGGCGGGGTACCCTCTGGGTCCGCCTGCCAACCGATTTCTTCACAAACTTAAGGGTTCGCGCACAGGCCTCCGAGCCTGTGCGCAAACGCTTCGCAGGGTGGGCCCGCTGAACATCGCGAAGAAGGCAGGCCCTGTCCCCGGTTGCTCACCGGGGTGTTGCTCAGTGGTGCCGCGTGGGGCAGGAACGTTTCAGCACAGAGAAAGAATATTGCGCGATACGATTCGCGCCTCCCGCGCACTAAGACATATCGAAGCCCATTTTCAAGAGAAGCGCGATGAACCTGCATATCCCAGATGTCAGAACCCTCGAAGTCCACTCCGCCCCCTGGAGTAACCTGCGCAGTAGCTGCCGACCTTCATCGATGCTCGAGGAGCGGAACGACCTGGGCGTTCCGCTCCTGCTGCACGCCATCGCCGACGCAGCGAATTTGGGCTACAACTTTTTGAACGTGGTGGGAGAAGAGCCGCTGCGCTGCCCCGGATTGCCGGCTCTGTGCCGGGAGGCGCACCTTCATGGGATGCTGACATCCACGATCACCCGGAGCGCGGCGCTGACGGCGCCCCAACTGGCGTGGCTGCGTTTCTCCGTCGACCTGCTGGGCGTGGAGATCGAGGGCAAAGGCGCGGGCCGGAATCGCCGGAGGCGTTCCCCGCGCACCAGGCAGACCGCGGAGCAGCGCCTGGCGGTGGTCCGCGATTCGGGGATTCCGTTCGCGATCGTATTCTCCCTGACGTCCGCCAGCCTGGCGGAACTGGAATGGGCGGCGGAGTTCGCGGCGGCACAGGGCGCCGCCATGCTGCAGGTGCGGCCGTCGGCGGAACTCAGCGACGACCAGATGGCGACGGCGTGGATGACGGTGGAATGGCTGGGCGGGCTACAGCGCGGGAAACTGGTGATCCACCTCGACGCCGTGCACCGTTTCAGCCTGCCGGCCGAACCGGGAGACCTGGCCTCGTGGAAGCGGGATCTGGAGCGGGAGGCGCGTTACCTGGGCGAGATCGTTTCGCCTCTGGTGATTGAGGACGATGGCACGGTGACGCCCCTGCGCTACGGATTCCCGCGCCGCTTTGCCTTCGGCAACCTGCGCCAGGAACGGCTGGCGAAGATGACGGAGCGGTGGATCGCTTCGCAGGCCGGCGCGTTCTGCGAGGTGTACGGCACGGTGCTGCAAAAGGCGCGGACAGCCGACCGCATGTGCGGGGATTTGTATCGGATGCTGTCGCTCGAAGCGGCGGGCGGCGAGGTCGAAATGCCGGTCGCGGGTTGAGGAAAGCACAACAGAGCAATCCGAGCTGCGCTCGGATGGACAAGGCAGAGCCTTATCCCACAAGACAAAAAAAGGGGGCCGGTTGCCCGGCCCCCTTCAGACTTGCAGGTTTTGCTTGACTAGAAGGTGAAGCGCACGGCCAAACGGAGGTTGCGGGCCTGCTGGAACAGGTTCGGCATCCCGTAGC
>JADGNT010000219.1 GCA_017883345.1 Candidatus Solibacter sp.
AGCAGCGCCGCGAAAGACAGGGGCCCAACGCCAGCGCCCGCTCCGGCCGCGAGCGACTTCATGGCGCCCGTCACCTGTAGGCGCGAGGTGGCGGACGCCACGCGCGGCTCAGCCCCCGGGGCCAGCGCGACGAAGTCAAAGGAAAGTTTCCGGTTCTTGGTGAATAGCGCCGCCAACCCGGTACTCCAACTCTTTCCCCGCGGGCCGTCCAGCACGGAAGCATCGAACACGATTGTCCGGGCGGCATCGACCGCGGCCAACTGGGCCGCGGCTGCCTGACTGCCGGCGGGAGTCGTAAATTGGACACTCGGTAGCGGCTCCGTGCCTGGCACTTTGAGAAGCAACGACTGTCCGTGAGTGACCTGGGTAGCAGCGTGCAGCAGCAGCACGCCAAACAAGAGAGGGTGGGCAGAGGCCCCCGGTCTCCGTCGTTGGGTACGGGAAATCAGGTGTCCAATATACCAGATAAGCTACACGTTCCGCCGGGGTCGTTGACTCCGGCCGCCGGCGGAACCACTTGCGGTTAGGAGTTAAAGTGGGTACAGGTCATCATGAAGCATCTCATTCCTCTATTCCTGCTTTCGCTGAGTGCCACTGCCGGGCACGCCGCCGAGCGCAAGGTCCTGGTCTACACCAGGAACTTCACGCCCGACGGCAAAGGTTACGTGCACGACAATATTCAAGCCAGTGTGACCGCCATCAAAAAGATGGGCTCCGAAGCTGGTTTCGCGGTGGACGTGTCGGACGACCCGGCGGTATTCACCGCGGCGAACCTGAAACAGTACCAGGCGCTGGTGTTCTCCAACAGCAACAACGAGGCCTTCGCCAACCAGGCGCAACGCGACGCGTTCAAGGTCTACATGGAGACCGGCGGTGGTTTCGCCGGCATCCACTCGGCTTCGGGCTCGGAGCGCGACTGGCCGTACTTCTGGTCCGTCGTGGGCGGCAAGTTTCTGCGCCATCCCGCCTTTCAGAAGTTCGTGGTGCGCGTGAAGGATTCCAACCACGCGTCCACCAAGGGCTTGCCGGCTACCTTCGAATGGGAGGACGAATGCTATTTCCTGGAGTACTTGAATCCCGATCTGCATCCCTTGCTGGTGACCGACCCGGCGAAACTCAAGGACCCCGAGCGCGCCAAACATCCCTGGGATCTGGTGGCGGATTCCCTGCCCCTGGCGTGGACCCTCCACATTGGCGCCGGCCGCGCCTTCTACACAGCGCTGGGCCACACCAAGGAACACTACGCAAATCCTATACTGTATAAACATATCCTCGGTGGCATTCTGTGGGCGATGGAGAGGGACACCAAATGAAAACATCCAGAAGGAACCTCCTGGGCGCGGCTTTAGTAGCCATCGTCCCGTCGCGTGTGTTCGGGCAGAGCGCGCCGAGCAAGATCATCCGGATGGCGCAGATCGGGTGCGGCCGCATCGCCCGAGGCTCGGAGTTCGCGGGGCTGCTGAAGCACCACGCTCTGGCCCGGTACGTGGCTGTCTGCGACCTCGACTCCGTCCGCCTGGCCGACGCCAAATCGCTCATCGAGACTTACTACGAAAAGGCGCTGGGCAGTGGCAAATACGACAAGGTCGCCACCTACGCGAACTATCAGGAGCTGCTCGCCGACAAGAGCATTGACGCCGTCTGTATCAGCACGCCGGATCACTGGCACGCGCAGCCCGCCATGGAAGCCGCGCTCGCCGGCAAAGACATCTATCTGCAGAAGCCCGCGTCGCTGACCATCGCCGAAGGCCGCCAGATGGCCGACGTCATCCAGCGGACCGGCAGAATCCTGCAACTCGGCAGCCAGCAACGGTCGGACGTCCAATTCCGTCTGGCCTGCGAGCTGATTCGCAACGGACGCATCGGAAAAATCAAGGAAGTTTTCATCGGCCTGCCCGAAGATCCTTCCGGTAACGTCGAGCCGGAAATGCCCGTGCCGGCGAATCTCGATTACGACAAGTGGCTGGGCTCCACGCCGCTGGTCTACTACACCGAGAATCGCGTGCATCCGCAATCGCCCGACATCCGCAAGCGCTACGAGCGCCCCGGCTGGCTGCGCTGCGAACAGTTCGGCGCCGGCATGATCACCGGATGGGGCGCCCACCACATCGACATCGCGCATTGGGCCATGGACACGGAGCTCTCCGGACCGGTGGACGTGTCCGCCACCGCCGAGTTTCCCAAGAAGGGACTGTGGGACGTTCACGGGCCTTATCATGTGCGCGCCGGCTACGCCAACGGCGCCACCGTCTACATGAGCGAGAAGTATCCCAACGGATTGCGGTTCATCGGCGACGATGGCTGGATCTGGGTGTCGCGCGCCAACAACGTGCCCGGCCGGCCCTTGGGCAGTTTGCCCGGACCGCAGGCGCTCGACGCCAGCGATCGCAGGATCCTCGCGGCCGGCATCAAGGACGGCGAGATCCATCTGCATGCCAGCCCACAGAACGATCACCACCTGGACTGGCTCACCAGCATCCGCACCCGCCAGGAACCCGCGGCCCCGGCCGAGGTGGGTCACCGCTCGTGCAGCGCCTGCCTGCTCGCCCATGCCGCCATGCGTTTGGGCCGCGCCCTCAAATGGGATCCCAAGACGGAGCGCTTCCTCAACAGCGACGAAGCCAACCTACTGCTCTCCCGCAAACAGCGCGCCCCGTACGGCACGAATCGAGTCTAAAACCGGGGACAGACGGAACGTTTTCTGGTTTTCCTGAATGAATTGGAAAACGTTCCGTCTGTCCCCGGTTTAACATGGCCTTCCAGGCGTCTTCATCGTGGCCGACGCTGAGCAGCTTGCCGCCGCGAATTAGCGGCAGCCGGAGCAGCTTCGGGTCGCGTTCGATCCGGGACAGCAGTTCCGAAACCAGGGACAGACGGAACGTTTTCTGGTTTTCCTGAATGAATTGGAAAACGTTCCGTCTGTCCCCGGTTTTGTCCCCGGTTTTGTCCCCGGTTTACAGCATCGCCTTCCACGAATCTTCATCGTGCCCGACGCTCAGCAGCTTGCCACCGCGAATCAGCGGCAGCCGGAGCAGTTTCGGGTCGCGCTCGATCCGGGACAGCAGCTCCGCATCGGAAAGCTTATAGTATTTCAGGCCGGCGTCGATGTATGCCCTCCCTTCGCTGTCCAGCAGTACGGCCAAACCGAAGCGCTCGATGAATCTCTTGATCTCGGCGCCCGCCATCGGTTTCTGCTTCAAATCCACCATGTGGATCGCCACGCGGCGCTCTTTGAAGAACCGCTCGGCGGCCCGCGTCGCCGGCGAATTCTTCAAGCCGAAAATCTGCACGCTCAACATGGCGAGGCGGATCGCGTCAGCCCTGCCCCACTTCGCTGCCCAGGACGATGCGCGCGCCATCCACCAGGATCGGGCGCTTGATCAGGTTGGGATGTTGCGACATCAGTTCCAAAGCTTCGGCGCGCGAGGGCGGCGACCGCTTCATGTCGCGCTCGCGGTAGAGCTCGTTTCTGGAATTCAGGAAATCGCGGTAGTCGCGGGTTCCAACAAGAGCGTCGAGCGCCTCGACCGTGAGGCCCCGGTTGAGATCGATTTCCTCAAACTGGACGCCTTTATCGCGAAGCAAACTCTTCGCGTTGCGGCAGGTGCTTCAAGAGGGCTTGAGATAGAGTGTCATGGCTAAAGCCATTTTAGATCGGCGTAGCGCTCCCCAGTAAGGTGCAGGAAGAGCGGCTCCAGCGCACGGAATTCCTGGCCGTTACACACCACGGCGCCATCGTTCGCCAGCGCCGTGATGTCGCCCTGCCAGACCAGTTTGCCGGGCCGCGTGATGATGGCCACTTCCTGGCAGACGCGCTCCACGGTTTCCAGCACGTGACTGGTGATGAACACCGTGCGGCCCTGCTCGGTGAAGCGGCGCAGCCATTGCTTCATCAGGGAGACGCCCGCGGGATCGATGCTTTCGAACGGCTCGTCGAGGAACAGGACCTCTGGCCGATGGATCACGGCAGCGGCGAAGGCCACGCGCTTGCGCATCCCGGTGGAGTACTCCGAGAGCGTCTTCGAAGTGTCGGTGAGTTCCAGCGCCGCCAGCAGTTCGGTGACGCGCAGGCGCGTGGTGGCTTCATCCAGACCGAACATGCGCGCCACAAAGGCCAGGAACTCGTGGGCGTAGAGCGGTTCGAACAGGCCGAGCGTTTCCGGCATTACACCGATGCGCCGCTTGATGGCGGCGTTGTCCGCGGTGAAGCGCTGGCCGAGCAGTTCGATCTCGCCGGAGGTGGCATCCAGCAGGCCGGTCATGCAACCGATGGTCGTGCTCTTGCCCGAACCGTTGGGGCCGAGGAAGCCGAACATGGTGCCGGCGCGCACCGCAAGCGAGAGGTTCTCGACGGCCAGCTTTTGGCCATACTTCTTCACCAGGTTGGTCGTGCGAATGGCGTCCATCGGTCAGTTTCTTCCTTCTACAATGGCGAGCAGTTTCTCGCGGCGGGTCACAAACACGGGTCCGGCGGATTTCAAAGTTGCCAGGTAGAATGCGAGGGCCAGCACAGGCAACGGCAGGAACATCCACCAGGATTCCGGCGATACCAAAGCTGGCTGGAACTTGTACAACAGCCGCGGCAGGAACACCATCATTCCGGAGCCGATCAGAAGGATGTTGCCGCCCAATGAGAGATCGTTGCCGAAGTTGCTGGCATAGTTGCCGCGGCGCGGATTGAATAGAGTCACCCATATGCCGAGCGCGTTCAACACGAACAGCGACGTAAGCCCGGTGCAGAGCAACATCGCCAGCATACGCGCGTCGAACGGGTACGGCACAAAGATGGTCCACGCCAGCAGGCCAATCGGCAGCACCGAAGCGCCGATGGTGACGGCCGCGTAACTGGCCGCGCGCAGCGTGGCGGCCGGGTCGGTGGGCAGCAGGAAGTAGCGGCGAAAGGCGCCCCCGACGTAACCGAACTGATTCACGGCGATGCGCGAGGTTCCGAAGAACGTGGCCATCGGAGCCATGCCGAGAGCCACGACGAAAAGGCTGTGCGGCATCTTCCACAAATGGCCCAGTTGAAAGGTGAGAAGGGCGACTATCGGCAGCGAAATCAGATACAGCGTCCTGGTGCGGCTGTTGCGGGCGTAAAAGCGCAGCCAGTGGCCGACCAGCGGACCCATTTGCGGCCCGAAGAGCGCGCCCACGCGGTCGAACGGGCTGTCCCATTCGATTTTGACGGATTCCGCAACCTGGCGCTGCGGTGGCCGCTTTTCGAGCCACACCAGAAGCGCGGCCAGTCCGAGGATCCAGGCCACGATGGTCGCCAAGCCGCGTACGCCCGCCAGATCCGGGTGAATCATCGCGGCGGCCGCGCCGAACGGCGGCGTGTACCGAAGACGCTGCACCACAGCGGAGACGATCGCGGGATTTTTCTTGATCAGCGGCGCCACCACGGAGGGCAGGAACGCCAGCGTCATGATCAGCATCATCAGGACGGGTGCGCCGCCCTTGCGCTGCATCATTTGGTCGATGAAGAGGCCCACCACGCGGGCTAGCAGGTAGTTGGCGGCGAAGAGGAGCAGGACGGCGACGATCCCAAACCAGAAGCTCCCCGCACCCAGTACATAGAGTCCCACCGCCAGACCGAGTTCCAGGGCGAGGAACAGAAACCAAAAGGGGTCGAGGATGCCGGTGAGGTGGCGCGCGATGCGGCGATCCGGCGCCGTCAGCGGATAACGGCGAAGTTCCGTCTCCGAGAAGACGGCGCTCATGCCGAAACCCAGAATATTGGCGGCCAGCACCGCTTCCAGGAACAGCGCCGTCAGCACGCCCTGTGCGATCTTCTCCGCCTTGCCGCTGCGCACGGCGAGCACCCCAGCGCCAATCCCGCCCGTGGTGAGCAGCGCGATCACCATCACCAGCAGCAGGTAGCCGGCGAGAAAGAGCGCGATGCGTCCGTTGCGCGAGCGCGTCTTGGCCCACAGCAGCTTGTAGCGCAGCTTGACGAGTTCGCCGATGAGAGAAGTGTTCATATGCGGTCCAGACGAAGAATGCCCCCTTGAAAGGGGGCGGCCCAGAGGGCACCCCAGCCTGAAAGGCTACGCTACGCCGCCGCCTCCGTGGCGGCATTGAACTTCACGCTGACCAGACGGCTTACCCCGGGCTCCTGCATGGTGACACCGTACAATGCCTGCGCCGCTTCCATGGTTTTCTTGGAGTGCGTGATGACGACAAATTGGGTATTCACCGACATCTCGGCGATCAGCCGGGTGAGGCGCCCGATGTTGGCCTCATCCAGCGGGGCATCGACTTCGTCCAGCACGCAGAACGGGCTCGGCTGATAGCGGAAGATGGCCATGAGCAGCGCCACCGCGGCCAGCGCCTTCTCACCGCCGGAGAGCAGCAGGACGTTTTGCAGGCGCTTGCCCGGAGGCGAGCACACGATATCGATGCCGCTCTCGGCGATGTTCTCCTGGTCGGTGAGCCGCATCTCCCCGGTGCCGCCGCCGAACAGCGTCTGGAATGCGACGCGGAAGTGGGCGTTGATGGCTTCGAAGGCCTCGGAGAATTTCTGCCGCGAAACCAGGTCGATCTCCTGAATCGCCTTCTCGGTGTCGCGGATGGAATCGATCAGGTCCTGGCGCTGGGCGCTCAGGAAATCGTGGCGTTGCTGCGCCTCCTGATACTCCTCCATGGCGGCGGCGTTGACCGCGCCGAGCCCTTCGATACGGCCGCGCACCTCGTTGGCCGATTGCTCGGCGTCGGCGATGGCGTCGCTATCCGGAATGGGGTCGTCGGCGGCGGAGAGTTCCTCCACCGGGCAGCCCAGTTCCTTGCGGCTGGTTTCGTCGAGGTACTTCAACTCGGCCTGCTTGCGCACCAGGTCGATCTCGATCTGGGAGCGCTTCTCCTGCATTTCCTGCACCGCCGCGCGCAGTCCCTTGAGATCTTCTTCATTGGCGCGCAGGGCCTCGCGCATCCCGGCGTCCTGGGTGGCCATCTGGTTGACTTGGGCTTCGATCGTGGCGATCTGCCCGGCCAATAGCGCCGAATTCCGGTCGAGCTCGATGTTGTCCGCCAGCAGGCGTGCGCGCTGCTCGCCGAGGCGGGAGATTTCGGGCGCGATGGCATTCCGCCGGTTGGTGGTCTCGCGGTACTGCTGCTCCAAACGGCCCATGGCGGAGCGCTCGCCGCGGTAGCGCTCTTCGAGGCCGGCCAACTCGGCGCGAACCCCGGCGTGCTCCTCGACGATGGTCGCCGCCTGGCCTTCCAGCTTCTCCAGTTCCGCGCGCTCGGTCTCTAGCGCCTGCTCGCTCTCCGCCCGCAGGCCCTCCTTCTCCGCCACGGCAACGCGATTGCGCTCGCGCTGGCCGGCCGACTTCTCGGCGTCGCGCCGCAGGCGATCCAGCTCCAGGCGGGCCACGCTGACGCGGGAATTGCTGCGCGCCAGATCCTCGCCCAGCTTGCGCATTTCATGATCCAGCGCGACGCGGTCCTTTTCGCGCGATTGCTGCAAGGCGCGCAGGCGCTCCAGTTCGGCCTCGAAGCCGATGATCTCCTGGGTCAGCCCGTCCAGCCGGGCCAGCATCTCATCGAGCGCGGATTGGCGCCCCTTCAGCTTGACCGCAAGTTCGCGGGCTTCGCGCTTCATGGCCAGCGGGCCGGCGCCGCTCTTCTTGCCGCCGGTG
>JADGNT010000220.1 GCA_017883345.1 Candidatus Solibacter sp.
CATGAAATTGTCTCGCTCGCTTGCCGCTATCGTTGTGTCCATCGGTCTCACGGCCGGTTCTTCGCCCGCCGAGGATAAGGGTGTCAACCCCAAAATCCAGGAGATGATGGGGCAAGTCTCGGAGGCCCGGATCAAGGCGATCCTCGAGAAGTTGGAGAGTTTCGGCACGCGCAACACCATGTCGAACGCGGACGACCCGGTGCATGGCGTAGGCGCGGCGCGCACGTGGATCCTGAACGAGATGAAGAGCTACAACCCGAAGCTCGAGGTGCGCTTCGAGAAGTTCCGGGTGAAGAAGCAGGGGCAGCGCATTTTCAAGGACGTCGATTTGTACAACGTGATTGCCACCCTGCCGGGGAAGAAGATGCCGGAAACCGTGGTGGTGGTGAGCGCGCACTATGATTCGCTGAATCT
The DNA here is from genome assembly GCA_017883345.1 of Candidatus Solibacter sp. Lineage (GTDB taxonomy): Bacteria > Acidobacteriota > Terriglobia > Bryobacterales > Bryobacteraceae > Solibacter. Next base: position 415 of record JADGNT010000220.1, read on the forward strand.
GGGCACCCGTCCGGCGGGGTACCCTCTGGGTCCGGCGCCGGCGGGGCCGGGCACGGATGCGGGCGCGGGGGCGGGCGCACCGGGAAACACCACGGCCAACATGACGCTGGCGGATTTTGAGAAGAACGCGGAACTGCCCGCGCCCGGCGTGTGCGACGACGGCAGCGGCATCGCGGCGGTGATGGAACTGGCGCGCGTCATGAGCCAGTACGAATTCGACAAGACGGTGGCCTTCTACGTGTTCGCCGGAGAAGAGCAGGGATTGGTCGGCAGTGGGCTGCAGGCGGCGAAGGCGAAGAAGGAGAACCAGGTGATTGAAGCGGTGCTGAACAACGACATCATCGGCACCGACGTCGCGGGCAACGGGCGGATGGGCAACGGATCGGTGAGCGTCTACAGCGACGAGACGATGGATTCCCTCTCGCAGCAACTGTCGCGGTACGTGCGCGAGATCGGCGAGCGCTACCTGCCGTCCATGAAGATCAACACGGTGTTCATGGGCGACCGGTTGGGCCGCGGCGGCGATCATACGCCATTCCAGTGGGAGGGCTTCGCGGCGGTGCGGGTCTCCACGCCGAACGAGATCTACGCCAACCAGCACCGCGCCACGGACACGCTGGCCAACATGTCGGTGCCGTTTACGGCGAAGGTGGCGAAGGTAAACCTGGTGGCGGCGGCGAGCCTGGCGCTCGGGCCCAAGCCGCCGACGGTGATGCCGGAACCGCGCGCGGGCGGCGGGCGGCAGGGCGGCGGCGCCCCGGGAGCGGCGGCGAGCGGACGGCGTCCCACGCCGATGATCGCGCGCGGCGGCGGCTACGATGCGGTGCTGCGTTGGCGCGCGGCGGGTTCCGAGGACGACATCAAGGGCTACGCAATTGTGATCCGTGCGACCACGTCGCCGTATTGGGAGCAGGAGATCTACGTCGGCAAGGTGAATACCTACACGCTGAAGGATGTCTCCATCGACGACGCGAAGTTCGGCGTGAAGGCGGTCGGCAACAACGGCGCGGAGAGTTTGGTCGCGTCGTATGCCTATCCGCCGCGGCAAAAGGTGGAAATCGAAACCGTGCAGTAGCGTAGCCTTTTAGGCTGCCATGACCCCATTCGTGGGGGCATGTCTTCTCTTAGCTTTACCTCCTTCGTTAGCGAACTTCTCCCGCAAGCTTCATCAGCGCGTCGCCGGTGAGGTCCATCGCCACGTGCCCGTTGGCTTTCTCAGCCCCTAACCCGCGATAGAAGGCGAAGGCCGATTCGTTCCAGTCCAGCACGCTCCACGCCATGCCGGCCCAACCGCGCCTGACGGTGAGGCTCGCCAGGTGCGCCATCATCGCGCGGCCGACGCCAGCCCCGCGCGCGCCCGGCTGCACGTAGAGATCTTCCAGGTAGAGCCAGGGACGGCCGTGGTAACTCCCGAAGTGCGGGAAGAAGATGGCGTAGCCGACGGCGTTTCCATCCAGTAAACCGAGCAGCACCTCGATGCACGCCCGCTCGCCAAACGCGTGCTCGGCGAGCAACGATTCGTCGATCCGCACGCTCTCGAGCTTGCCTTCGTAGGCAGCCAGCTCACGCAGCAGGGAGAGGACGGTGGGAATGTCGCTCAGCGTCGCCCTGTGGACTGCAACGTTACCCATATTCACCTTGATATCACACGCGGCGCGCCGGGGCCGCGATCGCTCCGCCTCATGCCACCTCACTTCGCCGGCTGTCCCGCGGCGTAGCGGTACATCTGCAGGCCCAGCGCCCAACGGCGTTGGAAGCCTTTCCAGACCGTGCTGCCCTCGGTGGATTTGACGGGCACGTCGAGGTACGCGCGCCGCGTGTCATCGCCTTTCAGATAGAGATCGAGAAACGCGGTGACAAAATGCTGGTTGATGGCCGCGATGCGGTCTTTCCGCCACACCGGTTCATCGAAAAACGCGCGCGCGGTGAAGCTTCCCATGGCTTCGGGCGGAGGCGGATTGCCGCCCACGTTGTGCCGCGCGTTCTCGTAAACCAGCAGGCGGCGTTCCGAATTGACCGCGCCTTCGAACGCTTTGCGGACACCCTGCTCGTACCCGGAAATATCATCCCGATCGCCCACGATGAATAACGAGGGGATGCGAATTCCGGCCAGCCCCTCGGCGTCCCAGTTGCTGTTCGGCGGCTGAGCGCCCCACGGGGCGATGGCCACCATCGCCTTGAGGTTGTCGCGTCTGCGCGCTTCGAATTTCGCGTTGCCCGCGGTCCACGCGTCGAAGTAGCCGCCCGGGATCGCACGAGCGCTCCCGCCCTGTTGGCTGTACCCCGCACCCGCGCTGGCCAGGGCGCCGTAGCCGCCCATCGAATAGCCGACGATGGCCACGCGCGAGGCGTCCAGTAAACCGTTCAGAAAATCTCCCGCCCCGAGCGACCGCGCGGAGAGGGCGTCGATGGTGAACCACTGGTCGGCGGCGCGATTGAGCAGCGTGCTGGTGAAGGCCGCCTGCGCGCCGAACACCGAATCCGTGTGGTCGATCGCCGCTACCACGTATCCCTTGGATGCCAGGTTCTCGGTGAGATAAGTCAGAAACGTCCGCGAGCCCGGATAGCCGTGCGAGACAATCACCAGCGGAAAGCGCTGGCCGCCCACCTTCGGCGCATCGCGTAATGCCTTGCCGGGAATGCGGAACGTCTTCGGCGCATCGGACGCGGGCGTGCCGGGCATGGCGCTCTCGTAAGTCACGCGTTCTTCCTGGCCCGCCGCAATCACTGCCGGATACCAGATCTCGATCTTCAACGGGCGGTCGTACAGCGGAGCCTTGCCGGCATCCTTATCGAAGTGGAGGATGTCGACCTGGCCGGGGTTCACCAGGTCGAGCGTTCGTACGCCCACGCTCCAGCGGCCTCGCGGGGCCAGCTCGGGCGCATCCACCGGTGGAACGCTGAAAGAAATTGCCGGGGACTCCTGTGCCGGGGCGATCGCACAGCAGAAGAGTAAGGGCGCAAGGGCGCAAAGCAACGGGCGAAATCGCATTCCTCCATGTTGCCACCATCGCGGGTCGGGAGGTTTGGTTGCTTAACCGTTTATTCCTTGCGTGTGGTTTCGAACTGCGCCAGACCCTGTTCGAGTTCGCTGCGCAGCCCCTGCCCGAGGGCGTTGCCTGCCGGGACGAGGTTCAACGCCTGGCGCCCGGTGCGAATGGCCGTGGGCGCGTCAGCGTTGCGAAAGTACGCCCAGGCAAGCGTGTCGAAAAATAGGGCGTTGGATTCCTTGGTGGCGCGCGTGGCGCGGAGGTCCAGTTCCAGCGCTTTGGCAGGCTGCCGCAACGACTCGATTTCCGATTTCAGCAGCGTATTGGCGTAGTCGTTCCACTCGTAGGCTCCCCCGGTCCGGTGGCATCGTGAAGAAGATCGCCGGTTTTTTCGTAAGCGCTGGCCAGTTCGCGCTGGAGTGGCAGATCGCCGCTGGATTCCCGGGAAAGCATCTCCAGATACGGTTGCGCCTTGGCCAGAACCAGCCGCCTGGCGGTGGCCGAGCCGGCCAGATCGCTGGAGAGCTGAATCGGCACCTGAAAGGCTGGGCGAACTACTTTTCCATTGGGTATCTCACGGGTGCATACTGGGAGATCGATTGGTACGTGTGCGGTCGCCTGATCCAACATTTACAACGACGCAGCCAACGGCCCTTTCGTCCGCCGGAGGGGGTGTCGTGGTACCAGCACCTTCCACCGTGGGGGCTGGCACTTCTGTCGGGACATGCGCATGCCTGAGGCGAGAGTTTTCAGGAGAGCCGGACGCGGGAAATCCGCATCTCCGGTTCGACGAGGGGAGAGCGAGGCGCAGCCCTCCGGCTGTCACTCTCTCTCCTACTCTACCGGCTCCGATTGGAATGCCGCGACCGGGGTACCCTCTGGGCCGGGAGCGATTTCCTATTACGGGGAGCCGCGGCCACCCTTCTCCAGCCGCTCGATCGCCTTGGCGAACTCCCCCGGGGTGTGAATCAGAATCGTCTTTCCACCCAGCCGCGACATGGCGCTCTTGATGGAATCCGCCGGCGTCGCCGTCTGGCTGAGGAAGGGGACGATCTGAAAGTAGTAGAACTCGGGCCCGTGTCCCGCCGGCTTCTCCAAACTGGCCTGCGGCACGCGGTCGAAATACCGGGTCTGAGGTCCCAGGAACAGCACCACATCGCTGGGCGGCTGCGCCTCGATTTCGCGATTCACCAGATCGGCCAGCAGGTCCACGTGCCCCCGCTTGTTTTGCAGCACCTGGAAATCCACCAGCCCCAGTTCGATCTTGGTCATCGCCTGTGAGACCTGTGCCATGTCCTGAAGCAGGAAACCTTCCTTGCGATACAGCTCCTTTTGCTGATCCAGGTTGAACAGCACCAGGCGCACCGACCGGGCCGGCAGGCGCTCCAGCAGCGACGATACCGTGCTCATCAGCGTCACCATATCGTTGGGCCGCATGCGCGTGCGCCGCGGGAACAATGGGGCGGTGTGCAGGAAAATCGTCAGCCGCAGCGGCGCCGCGTCGCCGGTTTCCCGCGGGAGGGTCCGCGACCCGCGCAGCCCGATCTCCCACACGGTATCCGGCGGCATCGCCACCTTTACCTGGCGGTCCGCGTGGGTCAGGTGAACGTCCACGCGCCAGCTCTTGCGGCACACGCGGCCCGCATCGTCCCGCATCAACCAACGCACGGTGTAGGCGCCTTCGCCGAGCAGGTAGCCGCCGCCCACTCTCACTTCGACATTGGTCTTGGGTACCTGCGGCAGCGGGATGCGCGACAACAGGTACACGGGCTTGGGGTCGCCGCCCTCGGGCGTGATGCGGGTAAGCACGGTCCACCCGTGCCCGCTGCCGAGGTACTGATGCATCGGCACCGTGACCGTGTACCCCGCCTGATAGCGGAAGCTGAAATTCAGCGAGGGCTTGATCGCCGACACCTGGCAACCGAGCGCCTGCTCGCCCGCCTGCACACCTTCCAGTTGTGCGATGATTGAGCGCAATCGGTAGGGATTGACGATGCTCTGCGCGGGCGCCGTCGTGCAGGCGGCGAGAGCGAGAATCAGGGCGCATCGCATCCCCTCTATTTTAGCCAGTGGCCGCTGGCGCGATGTGTAGTTTCGCGCGACAATTAACGTTGGCCGCCCATGAGAACCCGCCGCCTGATCTCCGCTCTCTTCTTGATTGGCCTCACCGCGAGCGCCGCCGTGCAGACTCCCGAGCAGTATTTCGGATTCCGCATCGGCAGCGACAAAAAGCTGGTTCGATGGGACAAGATCGTCGAGTACATGCAGGCCGTCGCCAAGGGCACCGACCGCGTCAAGTTCCGCAACCTCGGCCCCACCACCAACGGCAATCCCTTTGTTCTTCTGGAAATCAGTTCCGCCGAAAACCTGCGCCATCTCGACAAGTTGAAGAGCCTGGAACGTAAGCTCTACTTCCAGGGCGGCGCCCCCACCGACGCCGAGCGCGACGAAATCTTCCGCTCCGGCAAAGCCGTCGTTTTCATCACCAACAACATACACTCCACCGAAATCGGCGCGTCGCAGATGGTGCTGGAACTGGTCCACAACCTGGCCACCAGCGATTCCCCCGCCGTCAAGAAGGTCCTCGACAACGTCATCCTCCTGCTGGTCCCCTCGCTCAACCCCGATGGCCAGATCATGGTCACCGATTGGTACAACAAAACCCTCGGCACTCCCAGCGAAGCCAGCCCTCTGCCGTACCTCTATCACAACTACACCGGCCACGATAACAACCGCGACATGTACCTCTTCAGCCAGAAGGAAAGCCAGATGGCCGCGCAGGTTTTGTGGCACGAGTGGTTCCCCTCCATCTGGCTCGACGAACACCAGCAGGGCACGAGCGGTCCGCGCATCTTCACCATGCCTGCCACCGACCCCATCAACCCCAACGTCGACCCGCTGATCTATCGCCTCAACGGCGTCTTCGGCCAGTCGCAGGCTGCCGCCCTGGAAGCCGAGGGCAAGACCGGCATCATCTTCAACGCCACCTACACCAACTTTTGGCAGGGCGCCATGGCGTGGGCCGGATGGTGGCACAACCAGGTGGGCCTGCTTACCGAAGTTGCCAGCGCGCGTATCGCCACCCCCGTGGTGCAGTTGAAGGCCGACCCCACGCGCGCCGCGTCGACCTCCGCGCCCGCCACCGCGCCCGCCACCGCGCCTGCCACAGGTGGCCGCGCCGCCGCCACCGGTCCCCCTACAGGAACGAACGCCGCGCCCAGCGATTTCGAATCCGAACGCCGCCGCGCCTTGGAGCGCCCCGACGATCCCCTCCCGGCCCCGCGCGATATCACCCCGCGCACCGAATATCCCCGCCCCTGGCTGGGCGGCCGGTGGACTCTCCGCGACATCGTCGACTACGAACTGATCGCCACCAATGCGCTGCTAGAGACCGCGGCGGACAGCCGCGAGACTTTGCTCCACCAGATCTACGGCATCAACCGCAACACCATCGAGGCCGGTAAGAAGGGCGAGCTCGGGCAAGATAAGGAGAAGACCTTCGCCATCCTCATCCCGGCCGACGGGCAGCACGACGCCAACGAGGCCATCGAACTGGTGGACAAACTCCTGATCGCCGGCGTCGAAGTCTTCCGCGCCCAGCAGGGCTTCCAGCAGGACGACAAAACTTATCCGGCGGGAACCTTCGTCATCCCGTTCAACCAGGTGTTCGCGCGCTACGCCAAGGACCTGCTCGAAAAGCAGACCTATCCCGAAGTCCGACGCTCTCCCGGCGCTCCCGCCGAAGCTCCCTACGATGTCTCCGCCTGGTCGCTCGGCATGCAGTTCGGCGTCAAAGCGGAGTTCGCCAAAACGCCGCTCGCCGTTTTCCCGATGGACAGGGTCGCCGCCACGCCCAGGTTCGTGCTCTCCGCCACGAGCGCCGGCGGCGCATGGCGCTTCCCCTATAACGGCGCGCTCTCCGCCCTGGTGGTCAACCGCCTGCTGAAAGGCGGCGCCAAAGTGAGCCTGACCAGGCCCGAGGCGGGCGGGGTGCCCTACGTCATCGCTCACGCGAAGTCCGATGTCTGGAACCTGGCGGTGGAAGGCTTCGACGTGCGCCCCGATCCCAAGGCTCCCGCCAAGACGCTGCTGGCCACCACACTCAACGCGCCGCGCGTCGGCATCTACCAGTCCTACGACCCCTCGATGGACGAGGGCTGGACCCGCTGGGTGCTGGATCGCTACCAGTTCGAATACACC
>JADGNT010000221.1 GCA_017883345.1 Candidatus Solibacter sp.
GAGATACGTATTCTGCATAATAGCCCCCGCCGTCGCGTACCCGCGGGCCGAAGAGTGAGATGCTGTAACATTGACAGGCGGACCCAGAGGGTACCCCGCCTGTCCCACGGGGTGGGGCAGGCGCTTTCGCCTGCCAACCTTTTATCTTACAGTTTTTGTCTGACCGGCGCGCTAGACCTTGACGATGCTGCGGAGTACGCTATCCCACGGCGCCCGGTAGGGGCGCACGCACATGGCGGCGGCCTCTTTATCGCCGATCACCTGTTCCTTGACGGGGTCCCATCGAATGGAGCGTCCGAGCCGCAGCGACATGTTGGCCAGATTGCAGACGAGGGCTACGCGGTGCCCGTCTTCCACTTCGCAGAGCGGCCGCTTCCGGCTGCGCATCGAGTCCAGCCAGTCGCGCTCGTTCATCGCCATGGTGTCTTCGCCGCCGGTGCCGTAGCGGGCGTCCGACGCCACTCCGCCTTTGGAGGCCGCGATCCAAGGAGTCGGTTGGGTAGCCGAGTACACCGGGCCGCCGACGGGATGCCCCGAGAATCGCGGGATATCGTTCACCGGGTCGATTTTGTTCTCCGGGACAACTTCATAGCCGCCGCTCAGAACCATGCTGCCTTTGGTGCCGAGATAAACCTGGCCCCGGGCCGCGGGATCGCCGCGCATGGCGTTGGCCTCGCGGATGGCGTAATTGACGGTGAAGCCGGGGAATACCCAGAGAGCGTCTTGCAGGTCGGGGGTCTCGCCGTCGTCTTCCAAAGCGAAGCGGCCGCCGGTCGACATCACCATCGAAGGTCCCTGCACCTTCATGATCGACAGGACCTGGGAGAGCGTATGCGCGCCGAGATTAGTCATCTGTCCGCCGGAATAGTCCCAGAACCAGCGGAAGTGGTAGAGCGAGCGGTGCGCCGTATACGGTTTCTTGGGCGCCGGCCCGAGCCACATGTCGTAATCCAGTGCGGCAGGCGGATCCTGCACCGGCGTCTTGCCGAAGCCCGGATAAATGTTGCGCATCGATGCGATGCGAATGGAGTGAATCTTGCCGAGTTGGCCGCTTTCGGCAAGCTTCTTCGCTTCGGCCACGCCTTTTCCATGCATCCGCTGCGTGCCCACCACGACGATCCGCTGGTGCTTGCGCGCGGCCTGGATCATCCACTTGCCCTCGTCGTTGAAGACCGTCATGGGCTTCTCGACGTAAACGTCTTTGCCGGCCGCGCAGGCCATGATCGTCAGCAGCGCGTGCCAATGGTCCGGCGTAGCCACCACGACTCCCTGAATGTCCTTGTTCTCGTACATCTTCCGGAAGTCGCTATAGCCCTTGGTATTGGGGTTTCCGATGAACGCCAGGCCCTCTTCCACGCGGGGCTTGTAGACATCGCAGAGGCCCACGATATCGACGTCTTTGAACTTCTTGAAGTCTGCGACGTGCTGTTTTCCAATCAGCCCATACCCGATGAAGCCGACACCGATGCGGTCGTTGGCCCCCAGTATCCGTTGATAGGATGCGGCCGTCACCGCGGCCGCACCCAGAAAAGTCCTCCTGCTGCTTCCGTCCATGATTCTCTCCTTCCCACTCAAAACGTGTATTTCGGGGCCGTTTGTAACTTCTAGAGTCTACGCCAGTACTCTTATCACATTGCGCGGCATCCCGGGGACTGACAAGACTGCCATGAATTTCTGGCTGACCTTGCCGGAAATTCGCTGGCAGTCCTGTCTGTCCCCGGGTCCGGAACCCCCTCAGAAGTTATACTTCAGCGCGAACTGAATCTGACGCATGCTCGCCCTGGTCGAAGTAATATAGCCGAAATTCGACGGGGGCGCCACATTCGAACTGCCCCCCCAGCTTGCGCTCGGCGTGCCCAATTCCACATGGTTGGGAGCGTTGAACATTTCCGTGCGGAACTGAAGGGCATGTTTTTCGGTGATGCGGAACTCCTTGATGACCGAGAAATCGATGTTCAGTTGTCTCGGTCCCAACAAATTGTCGCGCGCGCAATTTCCAAACGTGCCGGGGGTCGGGTTGGAGAATGCCGCCGGGTTGTACCAACCGTTTTGGCCGGGATTGGCCAAAACCTGATTCACCCCGGCAACACAGTTGAGCCGGGCGCCATTCGGCGAGAAGACGACGCCTGCCGAATCGTAGGTGGAAGTCTCGGTCACGGAGCCGCTTTGCGCCGTGGTAATGGTACTCAACTGCCAGCCGCCCACCACCTGATTGACGATCCCGCCGTGATTCAGAAGCCGCTGGCCTTTGCCGAATGGCAGCGTGTAGATGATGGATGCCACGAAGCGGTGCGGTGTGTTGAAAGCGGAAGGGCCGTATTCGCAGGTACTGGGGCAGAGGGAGTTCGCGGGCACGAAATCGTTTCCCGGACCCCGGATGGCGCTGCCGTCATCGAGCGATTTGGAAAACGTGTAACTCAATAAGGTCGTCAGGTTGGTTCCGAAACGCTGGCTCAACTTGACGCCGAGGCCGTTGTAGTTTGCCTTGCCTTCAGCGTGCAGGTACTGTATCCCCGAAGCCGCAAACTCCGGATAGGGCAAGCGCGTGACCACCGAAGCGGTCCCGGCAACCGGCTGGCCCGCATTGATCAGATCGGCCAAATGGCGGCTTTGCGAACCCGTATAGCCGACCGCCAGGGTAGTGGATTTGCCGATCGCGCGCTCCACGTTGAGCACGTACTGTACGCTGTAGGTGGTCGGCAGGTCCGGGTTTGCACCCCAGGTGAGGCCGATGGGGATGGCGACCGGAAGCGCCGCCGTATTGATGAAATTCGTGTACCCAAAGGTTGGCAGCCCATAGGTGGTGGCGGTCACCTGTCCGGTTCGGCCTCCCAGCCCGCGATTGAGATCGAAGATGGAGTTCTTGCTTTCCTGCGAGTAGAAAATGCCGACACCGGTGCGGACCGACCATCTGTCCGAGGGGCTCCAGGCGATTCCGAGCCGTGGCGCGAAGTTGTTGTAATTGGTTTTGATCAACCGGGAGCCCAACCGGCCATCGCGGGCGACCTGCAGGGGAGGGGATCCGGCAACGGTCGCTCCCTGGGCAGCCCAATAGGCCTTGTAAGTGAAACTGAGGCCGTCGTAAAAATTTCCGCTGCCCGCCCGCACGTAAACCGGATGCTGACTCAGATCCTGCACATTGGCGGTTGCGGAAAGCGGCGAATTGAGCTGGACGCTCACCTCGTTGCCAGACCCGTCGACCATCGGCTGCGCCACCTCCCACCGCAGACCCAAGCTCAGGGTCAGGTGCGGCCGCACCCTCCAGGTGTCGTCGATGTAAGCCGCCCATTCACTATTGCGAAAGTCCGCCGAAGCCAGCGCGACGGCAATAATGCTGTTGTTCATGGCACCCATCAGGAAGTCGGCGCCGGAGTAGCCGCCGGTCTGCGCGGTCGCGCTAATGGTGTTGGTGAACTGGCCGGTGAAAAAGAACTGGCCACGGGGGAATTCGTTTCCAAGCTGCGGAAACTTGTTATACCGGTACTCTCCACCCATGCGCAGGGTATGCTTCCCGGCGACCCATGAGAAGTTGTCCACACCCTGGAGAATCTTGTCGTTGATTTGGAATGGGCTGCTGGTCGGGTTGCCGAAGCTGGTCAGATTGTTGCTCAGTTGAATGTTGGGGATGCCCCACGAATTCTTGTCCGTAACGGCTACCGGTATGCCCATCTCCTCATTCACATTCTCGATGCCCGCCAACTGCTGGGTGATATTGTTGAACAACGAGTTGTAGCCGAACCGCGCCTCGTTCACTTTTGTCGGCGAAAGGGTCAAGACATTTGACGCCACCCACTGGCTCGCCCTGGTGTACAGAGTCTGCCCGTCGTTCGAAGTGATGCCGGGAGTGATGGTAGATTCGTTGGTCCAACTGTAGCGGCCGAACCACTGCGATTTCGAGCTCTGGTTGAAATCGATGCGCTCGGTAACATTATCCTTGTCAACCGGAGTCTTGGAAAGGTATTGGTAGTTTCGCAGGGGCAGCCCGGTGGTAGCGGGCTGATTCGGCACTGGAAAGAACTTGTTAATCAGCAACTGGGAGTTTTTGTCGATGCGGCTTGCGGGGATCTGATTCCCTGGGAAGGGCGCAGAGACGATGTTGGGATACGTTCCAGCGCGCGAGAGCGGATCCTGCAAAGCCGTAGGGACGACGGAAAAATCGCCGTTTCGCATGGCTGCCGTCAGCGTGGTGGCCAGCGACGAGGTGGTGGTACGGGACTTGTATCCTTCATAGTTCGACATGAAGAAGAGCCGGTTCCTTCCGTTGAACAGCTTCGGAATCCGAACCGGCCCTTCCAGCGTGAAGCCGTATTGATTCTGGCGGTATGGCGTACTCGCTGGAGAGGGGTTGGTGGCACTGCGGCTGGCCGAGCTGAAATCGTAGTTCCTGGCGTCCAGCGCGTTGTTGCGAAGGAATTCAAAGAAAGTTCCGTGGTAGATGTTGGTGCCGGGTTTGGTGGAGACGTTGACCTGCCCGGCCTCGCGGCCGAACTCCGCGGGGTAGACTCCGGACTGGACCTTGAATTCCTGCAGAGCGTCGACCGACGGCTGCAGGATGAAGGTGTTGAAGTCGACGTCGGTGTTGGTGATGCCGTCCAGTGTGTAGTTAGACCACGTCGCGCGCGAGCCGGACATGGCGATCGTGAGCGTGGAGCGCGAGCCGCCCAATCGGCTGCTCGCCTGCTGGGCGGGAGTAAATCCGTAGGTCACGTTGGGACTCAGGGCGACCAGGCCAAAGAAGCTGCGGCCGTTCAACGGCAGATCGATAATTCGCTGTTGCTCGATCACGGTGCCGATCGTCGCGTTTTCGGTGCTCAGCAACGCCGCATTGGCGGAGACCTCGACCGTTTGCGTGGATTGTCCCACGGCAAGGGTGAAATCGACGCGCGCCGTCTGCTGCACCTGGAGCTCGATGTTCGTCTTCACGATGGTGTCGAAGCCCACCACCACCACCTTCACGTCGTACGTTCCGGGCGTCAGACCGGGGAAACTGTAGATTCCCGCGGTATTCGTTGTCGTCGATCGCGCCACGCTGGTCGCGGTATTGGTAACCGTAACAGACGCGTTTGGAACTAACGCGCCGCTCGGATCTCTGGCTTCGCCGGTGATTTGCCCACCGGTTTGGGCGGACGCGATGCCAAGTGCCGCTCCCAGCAATCCAATCGCTAGTATTACCGTTCGTCGCATGCGATCACTCCCCCGGTGAGAGCCCCTCACCGTGCAATATCGGGGACTAACACCCTGGTCACTGAATGTGCAAGGAAGTATATGGGATCGCGCATCCAAAAGCAATCCCGTGGCAGCGTGGACCGAAATTTCAATTTCGACGTTTCCCTCTCGCGCAGGTTCAAACTTCATGAACTTCATGAGAAAATGACACTGTAATCCCGCGCCGAGGTCTTCAACGTCATCAAGCACACCAACCTCGGCTCCGGCACATCCGGAGCGGGCACCATCGGCGCCAACATGAAGATCGCGTCCGCCGCCGATCCGCGCATTTTGCAGTTTGCGCTGAAGCTCCTGTTTTGACCGGTAGTTCTTTCGGGGCGGCCTCAAGCCCGCCCCGGTTTGCTGAAAGGAAGACGAAATGCCCCGATTTGCCGCCAATCTCTCCATGATGTTCACCGAGGCGCCGTTCCTCGAACGCTTCGCCGCTGCCGCGAAGGCCGGTTTCACCGGCGTCGAGTACCTGTTCCCCTACGACTTTCCGGCCGAAGCCGTCGCCGAACAGCTCCGCGAACACGTACTCGAAAACGTGCTCTTCAATCTCCCTCCCGGCAACTGGGCCGCCGGCGAGCGCGGCATCGCCTGCCTGCCGGGCCGCGAAGACGAATTCCGCGCGGGTGTGGCGACCGCCATTCACTATGCCACGCGCCTGAATACCACGCGAGTTCACGCCATGGCCGGCATCGTTCCGCCAGACGCCAGCCCCGCGGCCGTCCACGCCACCTATATTGCTAACCTCAAATCCGCAGCCGCCGAGCTCGCCAGGCATGGCATCGCCCTTCTGATCGAAGCCATCAACACACGCGACATGCCGGGCTTCTATCTCAACACGCAGGCTCAAGCCCATGCCGTTCTCGAAGAAGTGGGCGCGCCGAACCTCAGAATGCAGATGGATTGTTATCACATGCAGATCATGGAGGGCGATTTGGCCATGAAGCTCCGCAAGTACGCCGCACATTGCGCCCACGTGCAGGTGGCGGGTGTACCCCAGCGCCATGAGCCGGATACTGGAGAAGTGTGCTACTCATACGTGTTCGACTTGCTGGATGAGATCGGCTATAGCGGCTGGGTCGGATGCGAGTACCGGCCAGCGGGCAAGACCATCGACGGGCTAGGCTGGTTTCAGGGCCATTCGGCCCGAATGGTCGTCTGAGTACTTCGATCAAGGAGGAATACAACCGTGTCCAATATCGGATTTGTCGGCCTGGGGATCATGGGCGGCCCCATGTGCCGGAACTTGCTGAAGTCCGGCCACAAACTGGTGGTCTATGACGTCGTTCCCGCGCTCGTGGAGCGCGTGGCCGGGTACGGCGCGTCCCCGGGCGATTCCGCCCGCGGCGTCGCCGAAAGGTCGGAGATCGTCATCACGATGCTCCCCGACGGGCCCGAAGTGGAACAGGCCGTGCTCGGCCCAGCCGGTGTGCTGGAAGGCGCCCGGCCGGGCTCCACCATCGTTGACATGAGTTCCATCAGCCCGCTCGTGGCGCAGAAGGTTGGCGCGGCATGCCAGGCCAAGGGCGTGCGGTTTCTCGACGCGCCGGTCAGCGGCGGCGAGCCCAAAGCCGTCGACGGAACCCTGGCCATTATGGTCGGCGGCGATGAGGCCGTATTCAACGAAATGGCGCCGGTGCTGCGGACCATGGGATCGAGCGTCACGCTGACCGGGCCGGTCGGCGCGGGCAACGTTACCAAGCTGGCCAACCAGATCATCGTGGCCTGCAACATCGCCGCCATGGGGGAAGCGTTGGTGCTGGCCACACGCGCCGGGCTCGATCCCAACGTGGTCTTCAACGCCATCAAGGGCGGTCTGGCCGGCAGCACCGTTCTGAACGCCAAGGCGCCCATGGTGATCGGCCGGAATTTCAAACCCGGCTTCCGCATTCGCCTGCACCAGAAGGACCTTCGCAACGCGCTGCTGGCGGCCGAATCCATGAAGGTCGGGCTGCCGCTCACCAGCACCGTGCAGCAGATGCTGATGGCGCTCATGAACCAGGGGAAGGGCGATCTCGACCATTCCGCCATCGTCAACTTCATCGAGCAAATGGCGGGGATTGAAGTCAAGTCGCCGGGAGATCTCCCTTAGAGACCACGCAAAAATAACTTCTCAGCCACCGACGTGGCGCAGACTCTCAGTCTGCCGCGTCCCGACTCCTCGGGACGCGCTTTCGAGCACGCCCGGCAGGCGTCCCGATGAGTCGGGACGCGCCCGGCACGAGTGCCGGCGCCACGTAGCCCACGCAGCCAATGTGAAGTTATTGTTGCGTGGTCCCTTAGATGGCTTGCGCCCGCTGGCCGTCCCACGAGTACGTCTTACCGTTGCGGATGGCCAGCACGCCCAGCAGCGTGGGCAGCGTGGAGTAAAAGCCGGTGTCGAT
>JADGNT010000222.1 GCA_017883345.1 Candidatus Solibacter sp.
ACATGCGGGGGCCGGTTTGCATTATTTTTTCGAAGCAGCGGGCAACGTGCTCCCAGGAGAAATGGGAGTTGACCATTTCCCAGGCGGCGCGGGAGACGCGGGCACGGATCTCGGGACTGGCGAGAAGTTCGAGGCAATGGGAGGCGAAGTGTTGCGGGGTATCGCCGATACGGATGTCGTGCGGGGGATTGACGGAGAGGCCCTCGGCGCCGATGGTGGTGGAGACCACGGGGATTTGGGCGGCCATGGCTTCGTAGATCTTCAAACGGGTGCCGCCGCCGATGCGCAAGGGGACGATGGAGACGGCGGAAGTCCACAGATAGGGGCGAATGTCGGGGACTGTTCCGGTGACTTGGATTGCGGGGTCTTGGGCGGCGAGTTGGGTGATTTTTGGCGGGGGTGTGCGTCCGACAATGGCGAGGGTGGTTTCGGGGCGGACCTGGCGGATCAACGGAAGGATCTCGCGGACGAAATAGAGGATGCCATCGACGTTGGGGAGCCAGTCCATGGAACCGACGAAGACGAGATCGGCGGAGAACCCGGGGACAGACCGGGGTGTCCACGCGGCGCAAAAAACGCGCCTTGGGACACTCTGGTCTGTCCCCGGGGGGAGGAAGTACTCGATGTTGACGCCGGTGGGGATTTCGGTGACGCGGGTGACGTCAAAGAGGCGGCGCATTTCGGCGGCGTCGGTTTGGGAAACGGCGACGATGTGGCCGGAGGCCTGGCTGACGCGGCGTTCGTAGTGGTACATGCGATCGGCCTGGAGCCGGAAATAGGCGCGGCGCAGGGGGTCGGGGGCGTGTTCGACGCGGCGGCGCCAGATTACGGTTTCGACGTTGTGCTGGAAAAAGATGGCATGCGGCAGGTCGGGGAAGTAGCTGGTGGGCGCGAGGTGATCGACCACGGCGCAATCGAAGCGTTCCTTGCGGATGAGATCTTCGAGGAAGGCGCGCATGCCGGGCGGATGGAAGCGTTCGACGGCGACGGGGGTGGGAGAAAAGAGACCGCGGAGCAGTTGGGCATAAAACGCGGGACTGGTTTTGGAAGGAACGTGGTAGGGGAAGGGATAGGACTTGTGCGAGTACTCGTGGGCGCGGGCGGGACCCTCGGGTTGGGCGGGGTTAACGATAGCGACGTAGTGGATTTCATGCCAGCGATGCAGATGGCGCAGCATCTCCAGAGTGCGGATCTGTCCGCCCTTGGTGGTGGGGTGCATGAAATTGGAGTTGACCCACAGGGTCTTCATACGGATGGACGGGCGGCGGCCATGACACCCTCCCAGCGCTCTGCGCGTTTGCCGGTAAGGAACATGTCGCCCCATAACTGGAGAGTCAGCAGGCGCCAGACGCGGTCCGTGGCGTCTTCGCGGCCGGAGACCTGGAGGTGCAGCAGTTTGTCGAGCGCCGCGGGGTCGATGTAGGAAGCCAGCAGACCGTCCTTGGCGCGCATGATCTGGAAGAGGCGCCCGGCGCGCGGGTCACGCAGCCACTGGCGGAGCGGAGTGGGGAACCCCATCTTTTTGCGGTAGATGATTTCGCGAGGGACGAGGCCTTCGACGGCTTTCTTGACAATGTACTTGCCTTCGCCGTGGCGCAGTTTCATGTGTTGGGGGACGCGCGTGGAGAACTCGACGAACTCGTGATCGAGGAAGGGGACGCGGCTTTCGATGCTGGTCGCCATGCTCATCTGGTCCTGTTTCATGAGGAGTTCGATGAGGTAAGTTTTCTGGTCGGCGAAGAGGAGGCGGGGAAGGGCGGCGAGTTCGGGTTTGGAATCCCAATACCTGCGAAAGTTGGCGTAAGGAGAAGCGGGCGGCAGGTTCTTGAATAATGCGCGCTGTTGGGCGGCGGAGAAAGCAGAGTAGAAGTTGTCGAGGTAGAGGGATTCCAGGTCCTCACCGCGGCCGACGAAGGTGTGCTGGAGTTTGCGGCGGAGGGTGGAAGAGAGAAGGGACGTGGTGGCGACCTGGTCGCGAATGGCGGTACGGACAGCGCCGGGGAGGATGCGGTAGAGGCGCAACCAGCGCTGGTTCATGGCGTAAAAGCGGTAGCGGGCATAGCCGCCGAACATCTCGTCAGAGCCCTCGCCGGTGAGTACCACGGTGACGTGGGCACGTGCCAACTTGGAAACGAAGTAGAGCGAGACACTGGAGGGCCAGGCGATGGGCTCGTCCTCATGCCAGATGAGGCGCGGCAGGGCGTTGAAGAAGTCCTCCATACCAACGACGACTTCGGCGTGTTCGGTTCCGATGGCCTGGGAGACGTAGCGGGCGTAGGAGAGCTCACTGAATTCGGCTTCCCGGTAGCCAACCGCGAAGGTTTTGACCGGTCCAGAGAAGTTGCGCTTCATGAGAGCGGCTATGGCTGAAGAATCGAGGCCGCCGGAGAGAAACATGCCGAGAGGGACGTCGCTCATGAGACGCATGCAGACGGTCTGCTCCAGGCGTTCGCGGCATTCGGAGATCCAGGAGGAATCGGTGCGCGTTTCCGGTTGGGGATCCGGAATCTCCCAGTATTGGCGGATCTCGGGTTGGGGAGATGGGGTGGAGATGTCGAGCGTGAGGTGATGGCCGGGCATCAACTTACGGATGCCGCGGAAGAGGGTGCGGTCTTCGCTGAGGTATCCAAAGGCCAGGTATTCGGGAAGGAGGGACTCCTCGAATTGGGGAGAAATGGAGGGGTGTTCGAGGAGCGCCTTGATTTCACTGGCGAAGGCGAACGTGCGTCCATCCCAATAGTAGTAGAAGGGCTTCTTGCCGAGGCGATCGCGGGCACAGAAGAGTTTGCGGGCGTGCTTATCCCAGATGGCAAAGGCGAACATGCCACGCAGGCGGAGAAGGCATTCGGGGCCGTATTGCTCGTAGGCGTGGAGGATGGTTTCGGTGTCGGAGCGGCTGGTGTAGCGGTGGCCGGCTTGTTCGAGGGAGGGGCGGAGGCCGGCGTGATTGAAGATTTCGCCGTTGAAGACGATGAAAAGGGACGCGTCTTCATTGGCCATGGGTTGGTGGCCGCCGGCCACATCGATGATGGCGAGGCGGCGGAATCCGAGGGAGGCCCAGGGGTCGCGGTAGTAGCCGGAATCATCGGGGCCGCGGTGGCGGATGGTGTCCGTCATACGCTCGACGATCGAGGGGGAGCCGGACGGTTGAACAGTTACGAATCCTGCGATTCCACACATGAGCGAAGGGACGGCCTAATCCTCACTCTACCATGCGGTTACGGTGGGGCCTTGGAAGAGCCGGGATCAGTTGGAGTTTGCGGGATGCTGCTTGACGCGGAGGCGCGGAGGCACGGAGAAACACGCGGAGAGAAGACATTTGAGATGAACGAAGCGGCTTCGACCGCGGTGTGAGAAAGTCAACGGCAAAACGAGCGCGGAGGAAGCGGAGAAGAGAGAGCGGGCCGGGGTGGCCCGCGGCCCGGATTAGTTCATGAGCGAGTAATGCCGATGGAGTTTGCAGGTGTGCAAGAAATCCATTGCGCGAACATTTAGAAAATTATTCCGAATGATTTCAATTACTTGACTGGGTTGAGGGAGCGGCGAGCAGAGGCGGGCAAGTTATTGTCGGCTTAGAGGGGCTGGTTAGCGAAACCGCCAGCCGATTCAGTCAAAAACATGAAATTCAACAGAACCGCGCTGAGGTGCGTTTGCGTGGCGGCGGCGACGATCGGCGCCCGCGGACAGACGCAGATCGATCTGCGCACCCAAGGAAAGAACATCGATTTTTCGTTGGCCGCACGGACGCGGCCATCCAAGACCGGGACGTTGGTACCGGCGGTCTGCACGATCGGCGAGACGTTCGTGAAAACGGACGCGGCGGCGGGCAAGAACCTGTACGTTTGCACGGCGGCGAACGTATGGACGGTACAAGGGATCGAGGTACCGGACCCGACCGGTAAGGCGGACCAAATACTGACCAATGACGGCAGCGGACTTACTTGGCAGGCGTTTGGCGGAGATCTCACGGGACGGCCCGGCGCGATGACGGTGAGGGGACTGGGCGGCCGGACACTCGGCAGCCTGACACCGCTGGATGGGCAGTTTCTCAAATGGAACGGGAATGCGCAGCAGTGGGAGCCGACGACGCTGGCTGGAGCGATGAGCGTGTTCGGGCGGACCGGGGCGATCACGGCGCAAACAGGGGATTACACGTTCGCGCAGATCGCGGGTACCGTGGGGGTCTCGCAACTGCCGGCGACGGGCGGGGACTTGAACGGTACGTTGAC
Organism: Candidatus Solibacter sp.; assembly: GCA_017883345.1. Taxonomy (GTDB): domain Bacteria; phylum Acidobacteriota; class Terriglobia; order Bryobacterales; family Bryobacteraceae; genus Solibacter. The sequence goes on from JADGNT010000222.1 coordinate 4,230, forward strand.
GGGAGCGCGAGTCACAGGGCTGCAAAACCGGCCGGTAGCGACTTCGGTGCCGGCAACAGGGCAGGTGTTGGCGTGGGACGGAGCACAGTGGGCACCGCAGGCTTTTGCAAGCGGCGGTGTGACGAGTCTGTTCGGACGCACCGGGGCGGTGACGGGGCAAACGGGGGACTATTCATTTGGGCAGATTTCAGGCACCGTGGGGAGCGCGCAACTGCCGGCGGCGGCCGGCGATCTGAACGGAGCGCTGAGCGCTCCCACGGTGGCTGGTATCCAAAGCCGGCCGGTGGCGCCGGCGGCTCCGTCGGTGGGGCAGGTATTGGCGTGGAACGGGTCGCAGTGGGCGCCGCAGGCTCTTGCAGGCGTCGGTGTGACGAGTATGTTCGGGCGCACGGGAGCGGTGACCGCGCAGACGGCAGATTACTCCTTCGCGCAGATCTCGGGGGCCGTGGGAAGCGGGCAGTTGCCCTCGGCCGGCGGAGATGTGAGCGGGACGCTGACGAACGCCACGGTGAGCAAACTGCAAAACCGTGCGATGTCAACGGCCGCGCCCGCGACCGGGCAGGTACTCAGTTGGGATGGATCGCAATGGATACCGCAGACCCCATCATCCGGCGGCGGTACGGGCGGCGCGAACTCGGTTGATAAAACTACCAGCAATACGTACTGGGCGGGCGCGAAACAAACCTTTGTCCCGAGTTTGTCGACTAGCGGACTAAATGTAACGCCTGGCACGCTGCCGACCAATCCGGCGGCCGGCGATATCTCGCTCGATTCCGGCGACGCGAATAAATTGAAGGTATATGACGGCGGGCAGTGGAATACGTTGGTCACGGTGAGTAACTATCTAGCGACCTTCACGGCGCAGACAGTAGTGACGATCAACGGAACGACACATCGCCTGGGAACGGCGAACCTGAGTGTGGAGTGCTATGACAGCGCAAGTCCCTCCGCGCGGGTGGAAGCAGACAAGGTAGTGGTAGACCCGGTGACGTTCAACGTCAGCATCTATTTTGCGAGCGCGCAGACGGGGAGTTGCACGATCACGGGTTCCGGCGGGGTGACCTCCTCCGGTGCAAGCGGCGCGGGAATGGCATCGCAACTGGGAGACCTGGGGCTGGTGCTGACAAGTCCCACGGTGCTGACGGCGGGATTGAACTGTTCCAACGCGACGCCCTGCAACACACGATTGGGGAATACTGTGTATTCGGTGACGAACAGCAGCACGATTACGCTGTCGGTAGGGAGCGGGACTTTGTATTTGTATATGGATGCTTCCGGCGCGCTGGCGGCCGGCCACAATCTTACGCTGGCGTGCGCCGGAGTATGTGGCGCGGTAGGTGGCGTGACCAGCTTCCCGGCGGGATCGATTCCGCTATTCACGTGGACGGCGACGAACGGACTCTGGGACACAAACGGCGGCAGCGACAAGCGGGCGTTTCTGAGTACGCGAAGTCTGGGAAGCGGCACGGGCATGGTGGCCCTGGACACCGGGACACAAACGGTGGTGGCGGTGGATTCAGCGACAGTGCCGACGTACTTGACGGTGGCGGCAGCGCTTGATTTCGCAAGCATCGCGCCCGGGGCATGCGCCGATTCGACTTTTTCGATGCCGGGCGCATCGGCGGGCGACTCCGTGGCGCCGGGGTGGCCAGCGGGCTTGGAGAGTGGATTGATCGGGATGATGCGGATCAGCGCCAGCAACACAGTGGCGGTAAGAGTCTGTAACCTGTCCGGCACTACGGTGGATCCGGCGGCGGCAACGTTCCGTGCGACGGTTGTGAGGAGTTTCTAACCATGAAGAGGGCGATTCTATTCGTAACGTTCGCCGCCTTATGCGGGGCGCAGACCACCGTAAACGGCGGACGCGACTACAAGGGGACACTGAAGGCGAGCGGAAGCGTGTCGGCGGTAGATTTCAGCGGTGCTGGAGGTACGGCACCGGCCAAAGCGGGCACTTTGGCGTCGCGGCCGACGGCGTGCACACAGGGACAGATCTATTTCGCCACGGACGTAGCGGCGGGGCAGAACCTGTACTTCTGCACGGTCACGGGGGCGCCGGGAGTCTGGACGCAAATGAGCGGCAACGCGGCAACGGCAGTGACAGCGGGGGCGGGAGCGCCGAGCGGCAACTGCACTCCGCCGGTGGTGTACATCGATACTACGAACCAGGATTTGTGGTACTGCGGTGCAGCGAATTCGTGGAGGCGGCCGACCGCGGACACCAGTGGTTTGGCGACACTTGCCGGCGTAAACACGTGGACGGGATACAGCAACCTCTCGGGTGGGCAGTGGAGGCCACCGGAATCGACGGTGGCGAATCTGCCCTCGGCTGCCGGGAACGTGGGAAAAGTGTTCATGGTTACCGATGCGGTCACCGCCGGGAGTTGCTCGGCTGGCGGCGGGTCACTTCGGGAATTGTGCCGGACCAATGGGTCAACCTATGAGTGCGTCGGGGGCTGCGGCTCGACTGGTGGGGGAGGCGGCGGCGGGGCCGCGGCCTATATTTCGACCCTCATGACTGGCCCCGACTCGACGAGGACGATCGCTGGGGGGACTCATGGATTCGCCACAACGGCGCTGCTGGTTGCGGTGTACGACAATGCTTCGCCACGCAACGCAATCTCGGTTGGGTGGACCGTCAACGCATCCACTTACGATGTCGCCATCGCGTTCGCCAGCCCGCAGAGCAATTACTACGTGGTGATCAACGGTGGCGTGGGCCCAGCGGGCCCGGCGGGTCCGGCGGGCTCGAGTGGCACCGGTTCCGGCAACGTCAACCCAACAGGCGCAATCGTGGCCAATCGGATCGCCACATTCGCCGACACCACGGGCAATGTAATCCAAGACGGAACGCAGCACTCTCTTGGCACCGGCTACCTCAGTACCACTAAGACTGCCGGGTCTGGCGGCGTGACGGCGAATCTGCTTTGCAAGGTGGATAGCACCGGGAATGTGGTGGCGCCATCCACAGGCGACGTGAGCATTCTGGGCGTTTGCGTCAGCACGCAATCGGCAGCCGCCTCCGTGGAGGTCGCCACGCGGGGCATCGTCAACTGCGTGGCTGACAATAGCACGACCATCGGAAACATTGCCATCGCCGGTACCACGACAGCAGGGCGATGCAAAGACAGTGGGCAGACGAATGCAACTGGCGTCTCAGTATCCACCCAGGTACTCGGGAAGATCCTGACGGCGGTGAGCGCGGGAAGCGCGGTATCCATTCAGCTTTACGGTCCCGGGCACTACGGAGCAGCGGTGCAGGTGTCCGATGGAGGCACGGGGCAGACGACGTACACCAAAGGCGATCTGATTGTGACGCCGGGCAGTACGACGCTCAACAAGCTCGGCGTGGG
>JADGNT010000223.1 GCA_017883345.1 Candidatus Solibacter sp.
AACCGCCGCGGGCAGTCCGGCCTGTGGAGCTATTCCATTTCCGGCGATCTGCCGATCGTGCTGCTGCAGATCGCCGACTCGGCGAACATCGACTTGGTCCGCCAACTCGTCCAGGCGCAGGCGTACTGGCGCCTGAAGGGGCTGGCGGTGGACCTGGTGATCTGGAACGAAGATCACTCCGGCTACCGGCAAGAGCTGCAGGACCAGATCCTGGGCCTGATCTCGGCGGGCGCCGACGGCATCGTGAAGGATCGGCCGGGCGGCATTTTCGTCAGGCCGTCGGACCAGATCGCGGCGGAGGATCGGATCCTGCTCCAATCGGTGGCGCGCGCCATCCTCAGCGACAGCCGAGGCTCGCTGACGGACCAGGTGGCGAGCGGTGATACGCTGGAGCCGGCGGCGGCGCAACTGGACCCGGTCCGGGCCTACCGGCCGGAACGCGCGATTCCCGCCGCGCCGCGCAGCGATCTGATCTTCTTTAACGGATTGGGCGGATTCACGCCGGATGGGCGCGAGTACATCGTCACCACGACCCAGCGCCAGGTCACGCCCGCGCCCTGGGTGAACGTGCTGGCGAACGCGCACTTCGGAACCGTGGTCTCCGAGAGCGGTCTGGCTTATACTTGGGCGGAAAACGCGCACGAGTTCCGCCTGACTCCGTGGGGCGACGATCCGGTGAGCGACACCTCTGGCGAGGCGTATTATCTTCGCGATGAGGAGACCGGGCACTTCTGGTCGCCCATGCCCATGCCGAGCCGGAGCGTCCCGCCTTACGTGAGCCGGCATGGATTCGGCTACAGCGTTTTCGAACACACCGAGGACGGAATCCGCTCGGAAGTCTGGGTGTACGTGGCCACCGATGCGGCGGTGAAGTTCACGGTCTTGAAGATCCGCAACAATACCGGGCGCGTGCGCAGACTCTCCGTCACGGGCTACGTGGAATGGGTGCTGGGCGATCTGCGGCCGAAATGCGCGATGCACGTGGTCACGGAGATGGATCCCGCGGGGGGAGTGATTTTCGCGCGCAATCCCTACAACACCGAGTTCGCCGGCCGGGTGGCGTTCTTCGCCACCAGTGAGATGGACCGCACGGTGACTGGCGATCGGCGGGAGTTCCTGGGACGCAACGGCACGCTGGCCGCTCCGGCCGCCATGACCCGTGCGGGGCTGTCCGGCAGAATCGGCGCCGGTCTGGACCCCTGCGCCGCCATGCAGGCTCCGTTCGATCTGGCGCCGGGGGAAGAGCATGAGGTGGTCTTCACGCTGGGCGCCGGCGCCAGCACGGAGGATGTCTGGCATCTCGCCGATCGCTTCCGCGGGGCCGAGGCCGCCCACGTGGCACTGGAAAGCGTGTGGCAGTACTGGAGCCATACCCTGGGCGCGGTCAACGTGGAAACACCGGATGCGTCACTCAATGTACTGGCCAACGGCTGGCTTCTCTACCAGACGCTTTCCTGCCGGTTGTGGGCGCGCAGCGGATACTACCAGTCCGGCGGCGCCTTCGGTTTCCGCGATCAGTTGCAGGACGCGATGGCGCTGATCCACTCCGAACCGCGCCTGCTGAGGGAACATCTGTTGCTCTGCGCGTCCCGGCAGTTTCGCGAGGGAGACGTACAGCACTGGTGGCACCCGCCGGAGGGCCGCGGGGTGCGCACCCATTGTTCGGACGACTATCTCTGGCTGGCGCTGGCGGCGTGCCGCTACGTGGCCGGCACCGGCGATACCGGGGTGCTCGACGAACCGGTGCGCTTCCTGGACGGACGGCCGGTCAACGCCGAAGAAGATTCCTATTACGACCTGCCGGGGCGATCCGAAGAGACCGCCAGCCTGTACGACCACTGCACGCGAGCTATCCTGCACGGCCTCGAGCGCGGGGAGCACGGCTTGCCGCTGATGGGTTCGGGCGATTGGAACGACGGCATGAACCTGGTGGGCATCCACGGCAAAGGCGAAAGCGTCTGGCTGGGATTTTTCCTGTGTGCGGTGCTGCGGGAATTCGCCGGCCTGGCGGGCGCGCGCGGCGATGCGGTGTTCGCCGAACGCTGCCGTCAGGAGGCGGCGCAAGTGAGCGCCAATATCGAGAGCAACGCTTGGGATGGCGGCTGGTACCGCCGGGCGTACTTCGACGACGGCGCGCCGCTGGGGTCGGCGGGGAACTCCGAATGCCAGATCGATTCGATCGCGCAGAGCTGGAGTGTGCTCTCCGGGGCCGGCGACGCCGAGCGCTCGCGCACCGCCATGCAGGCGTTGGACGAGCGGCTGGTTCGCCGGGATCGCGGGTTGGTGCAGTTGTTGGATCCGCCGTTCGACAAGGGCGATCTGAACCCGGGTTACATCAAAGGCTACCTTCCGGGCGTAAGAGAGAACGGCGGGCAGTACACGCACGCGGCGATCTGGGCCACCATGGCGTTCGCGCGCCTGGGCGACAACCAGCGCGCCTGGGAATTGTTCGCCATGATCAACCCGGTGAATCACGCGAAATCCGCGGCGGCGATAGCCACTTATAAGGTGGAGCCGTACGTGGTGGCGGCCGATGTCTACGCCTTGTCGCCGCACACCGGCCGCGGGGGGTGGACCTGGTACACGGGTTCCGCGGGGTGGATGTACCGCCTGATCACGGAATCGCTGCTGGGGCTCCGGCTGGAGGTGGATCGGCTGCACTTCGATCCCTGCCTTCCCGCCGGATGGGGAGGCTTCAAGATGCATTACCGGTATCGCGAGACGGTGTATCACATCAATATCGTGCAAGGGTCCGGCGGCTCCGGCGATGCCGCGATGACGATCGACGGCGAAACGCGGGCGGCCGGCGCGATTCCGATGGTGGACGACAGGCGCGAGCACACGGTGGAGCTGCGGGTGGGCGGAGGCGGCTGACGCCCCTTCCCCCGGTATCGTACCCTAAGAGAAGGAGCCGAAAGCCATGGAAGTGCATTTCACGCCCGACGTGCAAGCGAAGCTGGACAGGCTGGTAACGGAAACCGGGCGCTCGGCGGACGAGTTCGTACAGGATGCCATGGCCGGTTACGTTGACGAGCTGGCCGATGTCCGCGCCACACTCGACAGCCGTTATGACGACCTCAAGAGCGGCAGGGTGAAGCCCATCAGCGGTGACGAGGTGATCGAGCGCCTACGCGCAAAGAGCGTCGCTCGCCGTGCCGAGCCTTCATGACCGGGTACGATTTTCACCCCCAAGCCTCAATTGATCTTGACGAAATTTGGGAATTCATTGCGGCGGACAACCTCGATGCCGCCGATAGGGTGATCGAGGATATTCTGGGCGCGATTGACGTTCTGGTGCCTTTCCCGCATCAAGGCTACCGCCGGCGCGACCTGACCTCACGCCCGTTACGCTTCACGCAGGCGCGGGGCTATCTCATTGCTTACGCGCCGGATGAAAAACCGCTGTGGGTTGTAGCAGTCATCCACGGACGCCGCAGCCCCCGCGTGATGGCCGCGATTCTGAGAGGCCGAGAGTAGCTCCCGCCGGCAGCACCGCAGAAAAGTGGCTGTTGCCTGCTACTTCAGCTTTTCCAGCTTTTTGCGGATCTCGTCGGCAATCTTCGAATCACCGGCCAGTTGGAGGTATTTCGAATAGGCGGTGCGAGCCGCCTTGCGATCCTTCAGCTTTTCCTGGGCCTCGCCCAACCGCAGCCAGGCCTCCGGTTCGCCGCTGTTCCACTTGGTGGCTTCCTCGAAGCGGCCCGCCGCCGCGCGGTAACTGCCCTTTTTGAAGTACTGGTTGCCGACGTTGATTTCCTTCTGCGCCTGGAGCGGGTTGAAGCCGTACACCGGTACCGCAATCGACTTGTCTTCCTCAGGCGGTAGACCGTCCTTGTCGACGGCCTGCGGCTTGGTGGACTCGCCGCGCTTCTTGAGCTGCGGACTCTCCTGCGCGAATAGGGGCGCCACCGCCAACAACACCAGTGCCGCAACCGAGCGTGACATAATTAGATTATAACTTCCCTCGATGGAACTCCGTGACAAGGTAGGCCAGCTCCCCTTCTCGCCGGGCGTGTATCTGTACAAGGACGCCGGCGGCCGCGTGATCTACGTCGGCAAAGCCAAGAGCCTGCGCAACCGCGTCCGCAGCTACTTTTCCGAGGACAAGCTGGCCGATGTCAAGACGGGTACCCTGATCGCGGAAGCGCGCGATATCGACTACATCCTGGTCGACAACGAGAAGGAAGCCCTCGCCCTCGAAAACAACCTGATCAAGCAGTACAAGCCGCGCTTTAACATCCTGCTGCGCGACGACAAAACCTACCCTTACATCAAGCTGACGCACGAAAAGTATCCGCGCGTCTACGTGACCCGCCGCCTGCGCAAGGACGGCGCCACCTACTTCGGCCCCTACTTCCCCGCCAACCTGGCGCACCGTCTGGTGCACTTCATCCACCGCCACTTCCAGGTGCCCTCCTGCAAGCTCGACCTTTCCCGTTTTCACCCCAAGCCCTGCCTGCAATTCCATATACACCGCTGCCTGGGGCCGTGCGTCGAGGGACTCACCACCGGCGACGCCTACGCCGCCAGAGTGCGCGACGTCCGCCTGTTTCTGGAAGGCCGCCACACGGATCTGGCGCGCGATATGCGGGTCCGTATGGAAACCGCCAGCCAGGAGATGCGCTTCGAGGAAGCCGCCGGTCTGCGCGACCTGATCTCTACCGTGGAAGAGATCGAAGAGCGCCAGAAGATGGCCGCGGCCAAGGGTGACGACGTCGATATCTTCGCCATCTACGCCGAGCCCCCGCTGGTGGCGCTCAATCTGTTCCACCTGCGCAACGGCCAGATTGTGGATCGCCGCGAGCTTTTCTGGGAAGACCAGATGGAATACGACGAGCCGGTATTTTTCAGCTCGCTGCTCAAGCAGATTTACCTCGACCAGCAGTTCATCCCGGCGGAAATCCACGTCCCCGTGGAGTTCGAAGATCGCCAAGCGCTGGAGGAACTGCTCAGCGAAAAACGCCACCGCAAGGTGGAGATCCGCACCCCGCAGCGCGGCCAGAAGAAGGCGCTGCTCGAACTGGTGGAGACCAACGCCAGGCACAGCTTCGACGCACGCTTCCGCGTGCTCAAGCCGAGCTCCCGCGCCATCCAGGAAGCCCTGCGGGAGGGTCTCAACCTTGCCGACGCCCCGGCGCGCATCGAGTGTTTCGACATCTCCCACATACAGGGCACCGACAAAGTGGCCAGCATGGTGGTGTGGGAAGACGGCAAGATGAAGAAGGCCGACTACCGCAAGTTCATCATCAAGACGGTAGTGGGCAACGACGATTTCGCCAGCATGCGCGAAGTGGTGACGCGCCGCTACTCGCGCCTGCGCGACGAGAAGCAGCCGATGCCCGGCCTGGTGCTGATCGATGGCGGCCTCGGCCAGTTGCACGCCGCCGCCGGGGCGCTGGAAACGCTCGGAATCGTCGACCAGCCGTTGGCGTCCATCGCCAAGCGCGAAGAGATTATCTACGTTTATGGACAGGAGGACGAGCCGGTGACGCTCGATCGTTTCTCCCCCATTCTGCACCTGATCCAATCGATTCGCGACGAAGCGCACCGCTTCGCCGTGACGTTCCACCGCTCGCTGCGCAACACGCGGCAGCTCACCAGCGAACTCGATGCCATTCGGGGGGTGGGCAAGAAGACGGTGCAAAAGCTGCTCAAGGAATTCGGCAGCTCGGAGCGGGTGCGCGCCGCCACCGAGAGTGAACTGGCCGTGGTGGTTGGCCCGGCGGCGGCGCGGCGCGTCAAGGCGCACCATATTCCGGTACCCGAGACGCCCTCCGCCGCGTCATGAGAAAATAATGGATATGCGTATCCGCCAACTGGGCGCCGTGCTTGTCTTCTGCCTCGCCGCAACTGCGCAGGTCCAGACCCTCACGCTGGATCAGTTGATGCAGTTCCTGACTTCGTCCGTGGAGAAAAAGATGCTGGACGGCGAAGTCGCCAAATTCCTCGTCAAGACCAAACTCAGCGAGCGGCTGGACGACGTCACGATCGAGAAACTGCAGGCCAGCGGTATCGGCACGAAGACGCTCAATGCCCTCCGCGTCCTGCGGGACCAGTCGGAGTCGCTCGCCACCGCCAAACCCGTCGTCGCGGCGCCGAAGCCGCAGCTTCCGCCCGCTCCCAATGCCGAGGAGCAGGCGGCGATCATCGAGGAAGTCCGCGAGTACGCCCTGAACTATAGCAAGAGTCTGCCCAATTTCCTGTCCACGCAAGTGGTCCGCCGCTATCAGGCGGGCGCCCCCGGGAGCCGCTACAACACGCGCTCCAGCGAACCCTCCTGGGTGCAGGTGGACCTGCTGACGCTGCGCTTGAGCTACTTCGATCAGAAGGAAGAGTACAAGCTGATCCTGCACAACAACAGCCCGACCACGCAGGACTATAAATCCGTGGGCGGGGCCACCTCCACTGGCGAATTCGGCAGCCTGTTACGCGACATCTTCGAGCCCCGTACGCACGCGCGCTTTGGGTGGGACGGGTGGGCGCGTCTGCGCGATAAGCTGGTGATGGCCTTCGACTACAGCGTGGAGCAGGCCAACTCCCAATGGGGCATCGAGTACGAGCGCAAGGATCACATCGTTCCCGCGTACAGCGGCCGCATCCTGATCGACAAGGACACTCACGTCGTGATGCGCGTCACGCTCAACGCCGACAATATTCCGGCGACGTTCCCAGTGAAGATGGCCACCACCATCCTGGACTACGACTACACCGACATCAGCGGCCACCAGTTTCTGCTGCCACTGAAATCGGAGACGCAGATGAGCGCCGATGGTGTCCTCTCGAAAAACGATACCGAATTCCGGCTGTATCGGAAGTATTCGGCGGAAGCGGAGATCAGGTACGACATCACGCCCGACGCGCTGCCGGCGGATCAGACCAAAGAGACGCCCGCCGCGCCGCCCAAGGCGACTGCCCCCAAGGCGATCGACTGCAAAGACCCGAAGAACGCCAAAGACCCGGGGTGCAAGAAGTAAGACATGCCCCCACGAATGCGGGCATGGCAGCCTGGAAGGCTACGCTACTTCGATAGTTCCTTCAGCTTCACATCGAACATCTGGAAGGGCATGGCGCCGACCACCAGTTCGCCATCCACGCCGTTGCCGAGGCTCCTTCCTACTACGAAGGTCGGCGTGCCGTTGGCGCCGATCTTCATGGCCTCCAGCACGTCGCGCTGCACGGGTTCCTTGTACTTCCCGCCGTCGATACAGGCGCGCAACGCGCCGGTGTCCATCTTCAGGTCCGCGGCAAAGCCCACGATGTGCTCCATATCAAGCGAATTCGGGTTGGCGCCCATGGTGTCGCGCAGTTCCCAGAACTTGCCCTGCTCACCGGCGCAGCGCGCGGCCATGGCGGCGCGCATGGCGTTGGGGTGGAAATCGAGCGGCATGTCCTTGCTGAAGAAGCGCACCTTCCCGGTATCGATGTAGGCCTTCTTCAGTTCGGCAAAAGCCGTCACATGGAATCGCTGGCAGAACGGGCACTGATAGTCCGTGTACTCCACGATGGTGAACGGCGCATTCTTGGAGCCCAACATGGGAACCGCGCTCAGGTCGGTGATCTTGGCCTTGGTGGGCGCCTC
>JADGNT010000224.1 GCA_017883345.1 Candidatus Solibacter sp.
ACCCATGACCATTTGGAGAATCTTCTGGGCCGGGCTGTTTGCCGGGCTGTTCGCCGCGCGCCTAAAGCGCAACAACCGCAAGTATCCGGACAGGAGTCCGCTATTCCGGGGCGGCAGAGCGGCCTTCGACGTAGGCGCCGCAGCGCTGATCATGTCGATCGCTGGATTCTTCCTGGAAAGCTTCCTGGTCATCGGCGCGGTTGCCACCGCCCTGATCGCCGGCAAGCTGCTGCATCGCCGGAGAACTGCAAATCAAGAGACGTAATCGAATGGGAAACAACGCGGCATTCACCAGCTTTGAGGCGGCTGTCATCGCCGTCTACAACCGGGGCGTTCTCGACAAGGAACTGCTTTCCGATCTGATGCGGCCCTATGAAGGGGTCGACATCGATCACGGCGGCATGGAAGGCACCCTGGCCAAGGATGGCCTCGACGTCGAGGAGATCGTCATCAAAACGTTCGGCAAGACCCTACCCGCGCGCCCGGATCTTCCGTCAAATCATAGAGAATGGACTGCCGAACAGGAAGCGCTCCACGGCGCGTGCCAGGAGGTCCGGGTGATCGCTGGTGGTATGGGCTGTTATCGCCACCTATGATTACCGCGAGTTTCCTGACCTACCTGGTGACAGACGGCGCCGCGGACCCATCAGCCATTTCTCGCTACCGGGCGCTAGGTGTTAGGGTGATCGTGAAGGAACAGTGAATCGGCTACTCCAACAGATGGAAGGCTACGAACCCACGCCCCGCACGGAAGTGAAGCGCCGGTCGCAACGCGGGCGGCGCGACAAGGCCACCGTGCACGCGGTTCTCGACGAAGCCTCTCAGTGCCATGTGGACTTTGTTGTCGAAGGCCCACCGGTGGTGATCCGCGGCGGCGAGAGGCTCTATCTTCGCGGCGCGCCTCTCAGTCGTATGCTCTCGACGCTGGCGGTACAGAGGCAACCGTCGCGGCGGCATCGTCAAAACGGAAGCGGCAAAAGATGAGCGCCGCGAGCAGGAAACCCTGGCTGCGGCCCCGGCTGGCCGCACGAGCAACCATCCATGTGGTAGGGCTGTGGGCGTGCCTGCTTCCTGGTTCGGTGGGCGCGGCGGCACAGAAGCAGAATGAGGCGTACCAGTTGCACGTTCATCGTGCGCCATCGCCGATCGTGATCGACGGCAGCGCGCACGAACCAGCCTGGCAATCGGCCGAGGTCGCGGGCAATTTTTGGATGGTGTTGCCGATGGACACCGGCCGGGCCAAAGTGCGCACCGATGTTCGCATGGCGTACGACGATCATCACTTGTACCTCAGCGCCATCTGCTATCACGGCGACGTCCCAGGGCCTTATATGGTAGAGTCGCTCCGGCGGGACTGGTCGTTTGGCAAAAACGACAACTTCATCTTCTTCCTCGACACCTTCGACGACCAGACCAACGGCTTCACGTTCGGAGTCAATGCCGCGGGAGCGCAGTGGGATGGCCTGCTCTACGAGGGGGGCAAAGCGAACCTGAGTTGGGATAACAAGTGGACCTCCGCGGTCAAGAACTATGAGGATCGCTATGAGTTGGAAATCGCCATCCCGTTCAAGAGTATTCGTTATAAGAAGGGCATCACGCGGTGGGGCGTCAACTTCAGCCGTCTGGATCTGAAGACCACTGAGAAGTCTTCGTGGACTCCGATTCCACGCCAGTTTCCGACCGCGGCGCTCGCATTAGCCGGCGTTCTGCTGTGGGACGAGGCGCCTCCGTCCCCAGGCCCCAACATCTCGTTGATCCCGTACGCGCTCGGCGGTATCAGCCGCGACTACGAAGCGAACACGCCGTCGTCCACCCGGCATGACGTCGGAATCGATGGGAAGGTGGCCATCGGTTCGGCACTCAACCTGGATTTGACCGTGAATCCCGATTTCTCCCAAGTCGACGTTGACCAGCAGGTGACCAATCTCAACCGTTACGAGTTGTTCTTCCCTGAAAAGCGGCAGTTTTTCCTCGAAAATGGCGACCAGTTCACGAACTTCGGGTATGCCACCATCCGTCCTTTCTTCAGCCGGCGGATTGGTCTCGGTGGAGTGCCGATCCGTTTCGGAACCCGTTTGAGCGGAAAGTTGAACAAAGACTGGCGTCTCGGCGTGATGGACATGCAGACAGGAGCAGCGGATGACCTAGGCTTGCCGCCGCAGAACTTTGCCGTCTTCGCGCTGCAGCGCCGCGTCTTCTCCCGTTCCAACATCGGCGTCATGCTAGTCGACAAAGAGTCCTCCAGCTACCAACCGGCGGGGATGCCGCCGGCGCGATCGAGTTACAACCGCAACCTGGGCGTCGAATACAACCTGGCGTCGGCGGATAACTCGTGGACCGGCAAACTGCTCTACCTGAGGTCGTTCTCATCCGGCAATCAGAGCAGCGGCGCCGTCTATGCGGGGCATTTGCAGTACAACAGCCGCCGCTGGCTGATCAACGGGCAGATGGAAAACGTCGATCGGAACTACAGTGCCGAAGTGGGCTACGTGCCGCGGAGCGGCTTTCATCGGGGTTCTACCACAATCGGCTATACGTTCCTGCCGGAGGGTGGCCGCGTCTTGAGTCATGGCCCCATTTTGAACAGCAGCAACTTCTTCGACTGGCCGGGGAAGCTCAGCGACTATGAGACCACGCTGGGTTACACAGTGACACTGCGAAGCCAAAGCGTTTTCACGGCTTCGGCCGGCGCCGACTACGTCCGGTTGCTGCAACCGTTCGACCCGACCAATTCAGGACGCCAGAAACTGGAAGCTGGCAGTGTGCATCGCTGGAAGTTTTGGACCACGAAGTTCGACTCCAAGCCACAGAGTGTGTTCCGCTATGGTTTCTCGTCGCTGCACGGCGGCTACTATGCCGGCGGAACGCGCCTCAACTTGACCGGCACGGTAGGGTATCGTCTCCAACCCTTTGTCAGTCTGGCCGGCACTGCCAGCTACAACGACATCCGTCTGCGGCAGCCGTGGGGGCGCAACACCTTCTGGTTGATCGGCCCGCGATTCGATATCACACTGACGAAGACGCTCTATCTCACAACATTCGTTCAGTACAACGAGCAGCAGAAGAACATGAACGTAAATACGCGGGTGCAGTGGCGCTACAAGCCAGCATCCGACGTGTTTCTGGTCTGGACTGACAACTATATGCCCGACTACCTGCAACCGGGCCAGAACATGCCCGGGTTGTTCTCGGTCCGGAATCGCGCGCTCGTGCTGAAGTGGACGTATTGGTGGAATCTCTAGCACCCTGTGGAGGTATACAATGCTCACTGACGCCAGCGTTCTGTCCGTTTGGGTAGTTCAGAACTGAGCGTCATCGTGGGCGCCCGGCTGGAAATCGCGCCATGCGCTGAGGTGGCGCCGCCGCGGTTCCTGGCGTATCGTCTGGAATCCGGAAGTTGGCCGCTGGAGGAGCGGCCCGGTGCGGCCTGTCGGATACCTGGTGCGAAATCCCCATGCAACCAGTGATGGCCGACGCTTTAAGCCATCTGCTGATTCGCCGGTCTTACGTAACGAGGGCTCACCCAGATTGATGATCGCCGCGAACAACATTCGTTGCACTCTCGCCGCAATGAAAAGGGCGCGAGCCCGATGGCCCGCGCCCCAAAGAACAACTTCTAAAACGCGACTCGCAGACCGAAACGGAACTGTCGGCCGGCGGTCGCGCCGGTGATGCACATGAAGTTCTGCAGCGGATCCGCGACGGACTTGTTCAGACTTCCGTCGGAGTTCAGCCGCAGGCTGGAGGAACTGGCGTTGGGCGTGCCCCAGATGGGCGTGTTGGTGAAGTTGGTGGCTTCGGCGCGAAACTCGGCCGTGACCTTCTCCTTGATCTTGAAGTCCTTGAAGATGGCCGGGCTGAGCTGCCAGTAGCCGGGACCTCGGAGTATGTTGCGGCCCGTGCTGCCGAACCGGTAAACCGTGTTCCCGGTCGCCGTGAAGGCGAACAGCGGATCGCGGAAGCTCATGGGGTCATAGTATGGGTTGTTCGGACCCTTGCCACCGAGCTTAACCACCGGGGCGATCTGGTCCGCCGTCTGGCTGTTGCCGGTAGCCTGGAGCGATGATCCACTGCCCGAGACCGTAAACGGCAGGCCGGAGTAGGCGACAAAGATGCCGCTGAGTTTCCAGCCGCCGGCAATGAAGTCCGCGACCTTGTTCTGAATCGCGAGCCTCTTGCCGTTGCCGACGGGCAGCTCATAATTCCAGCCCGCGGTCAGCATATGCGTGCGGTCGTAGCCCGAGGGAGCGTAATTGCGTTTGACCACGGGATCCCAGTTCCAACCCCCGGCCAGGGCGGTCCAGCCGTCCTCGTCGGCCATGCTGAGGGATTTTCCGAACGTGTAGCTGGCTCGCACCATCAGGCCCTGGCTCAGCCGCTTGGTGAGCAAGGCCTGGAGCGAGTGGTAGTTGGAGGTGCCAATACCGTCCCACATATTCATGGCGATGGTGCGTCCGTACAGCTTCGCCAGCGGCAGGTTCGCCGTGGTGGTGCCGACACCGGGACCCACCGAGTTGATGTTGCGATCGATCAACTGGTGGATGGTGCGAGTGGCGACATAGCCGACGCTGCCGATCATATTGAAGGGCAACTGGCGCTCGACGGTGCCGTTCCAACTCATGATGTAGCCGCGGTGGATCATGCCGCCCCAAGGGCTGCGCGGGCCCATATCGATGTTGAGGGGCAGTTGTGCCTGGCCCTTACTGACATCGGGAGCCGGGATGTCCGGAATGCCCTCGTTGAGCGTGTTGTACCAGCCGTAGGTGCTGACTGTGGGCACCCAGGATCCGGTAAGCGTGGACGGATAGAGGCCGCGCAGCGGCCGGCCAAAGGGTAGCGGGTCATAGGTGAGGCCGAAGCCGGAACGCATGACCCATTTGTCGCCGATGCGGTACGCCAGGCCGGCGCGTGGGCCGAAGAGCCGCTTACTGACCGTGATACCGGCATCCCTCGGGGTGCCGCCCAGACCGCCGAAGTAGGCAATGTTGGTGGCGGGGTCCCAACGCTCAATGCCGCGATCGCCGCGATTGATCAGCGGATAGTATTCGTAGCGCAGGCCCAGGTTCACAGTGAGCTTCCGGCTGACCTGCCAGCGGTCGCGCACATAAAAACCCAGTTGCCACTCGCGGGTCTTCATCTCGTAGAACTGGATCGATTTTGAGTAATTATTAACCAGGCCCAGCAGCGCCGCGGCATAACTATTGGGCGCACGCGTCGTCTGTCCGGTGATGGCCGTGGTGCCGCTGCCGAAACCAACATAGCCGCGTGGATTGGCGGTTTCGGGCTGCCAGTGGTTCAACTCCATACGGCGCGCCTCGACCCCCCAGCGTAATTCATGTGCCCCATGAATCTTGCTGAAGTTGGACTGATAGGTATAGCTCCGTTCGTGACGCCATACGGGAGTCCACGTGTCGAGGAAGCCGATGTCCGAGAAGCCGAAACCCCCGATATCGGGAGCGCCGCCGTAGCGCGTGTCGTTGGCATACTGCTTGCCGCCATTGGTTCCGGGGATCTTCCAGATGTCGAGACCTACGTTCTTGTCGACGTTCGGGATACCCACGAACTGGTCCATCCGGGTGTAGCCGAAGACACCGTCGAAGATGAACGTCGGCGACAGGGCATAGTTGAAGCCACCGGTGGCGAGCTGAGTCGTGGTTTCTCCCTTGCCGGCGGTGCCTAGCGCGGATCCGCCGAGGTCGCCGAAGGGATACTTGCCTTCCACCGGGGAATCCATGCGGCTGTACTTACCCCAGATTGCCAGCTTCTGCGAGACGTTGTAGTTGACCTTGGTGTCGTACTGGTTGCGGTTGAGCCGCAGCAGGCCGCTGGTGCCGTAGTTGTCGCTGAGGTTCAGCGGGTCGGTCGGCGAGATCTGGTTCGGCAGGGGCATGTCCTTGTATATGTTGGGGAAAATCGGATTGATCCGGTTCTGTGGAATGATGTTGCCGGGGAACGCGGTGCGCGCAGCGGCGTTTGTCTGCGGTGCGCTGGCCGGATCGTAGACCGTGGTATAGCTGGTCCAGTTGCTGAAATTACCGGCGCGAAAATCGGCCGGAGCAACCGAATAGGAGCCAAAATTTCCCGTGCGCTCGGTGGTCCGCTCCACATTGAAAAAGTAAAACAACTTATCTTTCTTGATGGGGCCGCCAATGTTGCCGCCGAAGATATTGAGAATCGCCAGCGGTTTGGTGTAACCCACCGGACGGAAGTATACCGGATCGCTGTTGAGATGCTGGTTGTTGTTGAACCACCAGCCGGTGCCGTGCAGCTTGTTCGTGCCCGATTTCGTGGCCAGGGTGACGGCGGCGCCGCCGGCCATGCCCTGTTCCGCGTCGAAGCTGCCGGTAGAGATGTTCACGGTTTCGATGGATTCCGACGGCTGCACGTACGCGACGTGGTGGGGCAGCCAGATATTGATATTCACCGCCCCATCCACCAGAGTGTTGTTGTTGTTCGTGGCTGTGCCGTTTACGAAGCTCCGCAGGGCGCGTCCGGGCGTATCGACGACGGCGTTCTGAAACGCCGGCGGAGTGGCGCCGGGCACCAGCGCCATCAAGCTCTGATAGTTGCGGTAGCCGGGAAGCGGAATATTCTGGATGGTGGTTCCGGTGAGCTCGTGGCGCACGTCGGATTTATCGGTCTGAAGCATCTCCGTGCTCCCGGCGACGGTGACCTGCTCGGTCATGGCGCCGATCTCGAGCCGCATGTCCCGGCGCGTGACCGTGTTGATCGCCACCAGGATATCCGTCTCGGTGACCGTCCGGAATCCTGTCGCCGATACCTTCAAATCGTAGGCCCCGGCCTGCACGTTGAGCAGCGAATAGCGGCCCTGGTCGTCGGCCGCTGCCGTGCGCGTCACACCCTTGTCTTTGTTGGTGATGGTAACGGTCGCCTTGGGAACGGCCGCCCCGGTCTGGTCCTCGATGGCACCCACCATGGAGCCGTAGAGAACTTGCGCGGACGCGGGCCGTGCCGTCACGTACCCGAACAAAAGGGCCGCAATTGCGCACATCACACCGATGCGCACCCAAACTCGCGAATTCAGTCTGACCATGTACTACCCCCTTATCCCCGAAGAGACTCCTAAACTCTGGAATCATCGGTATGAGAAAGTCTACACCTAATTCTGCCTGTTCCGATCCCGAAAAATGCCGAAAAGTGTCTGAAACGGCACTTTAAGACTGGATTCGGCGGGTCGCGCTTCCGCAGAAACGGTAATACCGATGACAGCAGAGCGGAAATATCTAATTGTCGGACGCCCGGCGCAGAGCCCGCCCAGTCGATTGCTGTCGCGAAATCCCCTTATCACCAGCGAAACGCCCAGGAAGTCGCGTTCTGGGAGACTAGGGAGGGTTCGCGTGCCGCCAAAAAGACGGCTTCGCCACATTCGATCTGTTGAAAGCATTGCTTCTAACCCAGTAAAATGAATCCCTTGAGGCGTCTGCGGATCGCCCTGTGGAGGACGTTCCTGTGCCAGTGTGATCTCATTGCTACCCAGTCCCCTCCTTCCGCCCATCGCCGGGGCCATCAGCACGCGTGTTCGCATCATCGCCACCGGCATGCACATTCCCCATGAA